>NZ_AJFC01000053.1:0-10285 GCF_000256505.1 Rhodococcus sp. P14
GCGGGTGCGTACCACGGCGCCGGGGAGAACCGCGTGGTCGAGACCCACCTGATTCCGCTCGTGCTGCAGGTGGCCCTCGGCCAGCGCGAGCACATCTCGGTGTTCGGCACCGACTGGCCGACCAAGGACGGTACGGCGGTGCGGGACTACATCCATGTCAAGGACCTCGCCGACGCCCATCTTCTGGCACTGGAGTCCGCCCGTCCCGGCGAACACGCCGTCTACAACCTCGGCAGCGGTGAGGGTTTCACCGTCCGGGAGGTCATCGAGGCGTGTCGCCGGGTGACGGGGCTGCCTATCACGGTCGTCGACGCCGCCCGGCGTGCCGGGGACCCGGCCGTGCTGATCGCCTCGAGCCGCCGCGCCGTCGAGGAACTGGGCTGGAAGCCGCAGCACACGAGCCTCGACGAGATCGTCACCGACGCGTGGGCCTACCTGCAGGGGCTCGGCGACCGGTCGCACGCGGCACGGCGCTGAGCGGCCGAGGTCACGCCGCCGGCTCCGGCGGGGGCATTCGCACCCCGAGCCGCGCGGCGATCTCGTAGCCGGTGTCGGCGAGACCGCGCACGGTGTGCGGCCGCAACCCGGCCTGCAGGGCCTGGTCGAGAAGGTCGGCCAGCCGGTGCCGCGGATTCGATTCGAGTGCGACACCCAAAGCGACCCCGGCGAGCGGCCCGTCGCCACGTACGTATGCGCTGTAGCCGACGAGAGCGGCGGCCTCGGCTCGTTCCGGGTCCGGGAGACGCCGGGTGAGCGCGATCCACAATCGTTCGGCAGTGTCGGACTCGGCACCCGTCGCGAGGGCCATCACCGCGTCCCGCACGGTCGAGTTCGACAGCAGGACTGCGAGTTCGGCGAGTTCGGGGGCGAGCAGTTCGGCGCCGTCGCCGTGCCGGGCGATGTGACTCAGGACGGCCTCGAGTTCCTGACGGTCGGCGCGCTCGCGGCCGCCGGCACGGACGGCGAGTTCGTAGGCGAGGTCGCGGGTGTCGATCGCCTCGTCGATGTGGTCGGCGACCTGCAGCCGTCCGGGCATCGGCACGGGGGCCAGCAGGTCGGCGAGTTCGGCGCGCGACCGTCGGATGGCTCCGCCCTCGAAGACCCGAGCGGCGGCGACGGGTGAGGCCTGCGGGTCCGGCACCGTCCCGTGCACGCCGCCGACGAGCGCGAACCATATCTTGCCACAGGCGACTTCGGAGACGGCGTGGGCGCCGGCGATGCGGATCCCGTGACGATCGAGACGGACGGCGAAGTCGTCGAGCAAGCGGCAGGCTGCGGCGACGGCGGGGGCGTCCGGATGGTCGAGGCGGTCGTCGACGAGGACGACGAGCACGGCGTCGGCGCCCTCCCGGTCGCAGAGCGCACCGAACCGCTCGAAGACGTCACGCATCGCGGCCGGTACCGGATCGTCCTCGCCGGGAGGCAGCATCAGGTCGTGGCGCATGACGGCGCCGACGGCCGCGGACCGGGCGCCGTCGCGTCCGCCACCCGCGTCGGACGCGAGACTCAGCACGATCAGCGACCGCGCGGGAAGGAAGCCGAGCATGGCCGGCACGGCGGCGATCAGTTCACCCGGATCGGTGAGTCGCAGCGGGCGGGGCGAGGAAGTCGATGTGGTCATGGCCCGACTGTCCCCGACGGTCCGCGCCCCCGGAGACCGTGCGACCCGGATTCGCCGAATCTGGGGACGAACGCCCCGGTTGTGGACAACTACGGCGGTTGCGGGAGTCCGGACCGCCCGTTGTCGGCGGGCGCTGGTAGCGTGCCGCGCTCGAGCGACTGCACTCAGGCGGCGCGAACACGCTCCACGCTCGCGTCGAAGACCCGGGTGAGGCCGCCGGTGTCGGCGGGCCCGGCACCGAAGGACATGTAGGTCACCAGCACCCGCACGTCGCCGAGCTGGGCGATGCGGCTGGTCATCGACTGGGTGACCACCTCCCGGCCCTCCCCCGACCGGACGGTCCGGGTGAAGGCGAGGGTCTCGACCCCCGGGGGCGCCGGGGGCGCCGACGGGTCGAGCGTGGTGGTCACGGTGGCGGTGACGCCCCGGCGGGTCGCCGCGACGACGGGGCATTCGACGAGATGCTCGCGGTAGGCGGCCAGCTCGTCGGTGACGGCGACGAGTTCCACCGAGATGGTGGCCCGGCTGTCGTTGTCCGTGCCGACCACCATCGCGGTCCCGTCCGGGCCGAAATTCTGCGGCGGTGGCAGGCAGCCGGGTGGATCCACCTTGGCACCCTCGGGCACGCCCGTGAGATCGGGAGCGGCCTGGGCGACCGCCTGCGGCGGGAGTACCACCGCGTCGTACGGCTCGGGGAACTCCTCGGGGGGCAGCAGCAGTTCGGCGAGGGGGCGGCTCGCGGTCGCGGCGTCGCCCGTGGTGGCCAGCGCGGCCGGCTCGGGCTGGGGTGTCCCGCCGACGGTCGACGAGCACCCGGCGGCGAGCAGCAGCACCGCGCCGAACGCGGTGGCGCCCAGCCGGCGGCCGGGGGCCGGGGGGCGGCGCGGCGGCCGGACGTCGTCTCCTGCGCTGTGGGGTGCCACCGGACCTCCGCTGTCGCGTTCCGCCGGGTCACGCCCCGGCGGAAGCTGATCATCAGTTCAACTAGACTCGAACTCCACCATGCCACGCCGGGGACCCGGCGGTATCACGGCGCCCCGGATCGAACGGAGGATGTTCGCATGGACGACCAGTCCCGCATGTACGAGCTCGAGTTCCCTGCGCCCCGGTTGACGTCCGCGGACGGCGAGGGCCCCGTCCTGGTGCACGGCCTCGAAGGGTTCGCCGACGCGGGGCATGCGGTACGGCTCGCCACCACACACCTGCGGGAGAGCCTCGAAAGCGAGCTCGTCGCGTCGTTCGCCGTGGACGAGCTGATCGACTACCGGTCCCGGCGCCCGACCATGACGTTCAAGGCCGATCACTTCTCGGATTACGCCGCCCCGGAACTCAACCTGTACGCCCTGATCGACACCGCCGGTACTCCCTTCCTGCTTCTCGCCGGCGCGGAGCCCGACCTGAAATGGGAGCGGTTCATCACCGCGGTGCGCCTGCTGGCCGAGCAGTTCGGCGTCCGGCGCACGATCGGGATCAGCGCGATCCCGATGGCGATTCCCCACACCCGCCCACTGGGCGTGACCGCGCACTCGACGAACAAGGACCTGATCGCCGATCACCATCGCTGGACGGGCGAACTGCAGGTGCCGGCGGGGGTGTCGTCACTGCTCGAGCTGCGGATGGCGCAGCACGGTCACGAGTCGGTGGGGTTCTCGGTCCACGTGCCGCACTACCTGGCACAGACCGACTATCCGGGTGCCGCCGAGACGCTGCTCGAGAACGTCGCCGAAGCCGGGGGCCTCGGGCTGCCCCTGGCCGCGCTCGGCGAAGCCGCCGCGCGCGTGCGCGAGCAGATCGACGAGCACATCGCCCAGAACGAGGAAGTGCAGGCGGTGGTCCGGGGACTCGAGCGGCAGTACGACAGCTATGTCGCCGCGCAGGAGCAGCAGGCCGCCCAGCTGCCGACGGACGAGAATCTGCCGACCGGCGAGGAGATCGGCGCCGAGTTCGAACGTTTCCTCGCCGAGTACGAGGATCGCGGCGGAAACGGGCCGGGTGAGGCGGAACCGCCCGCCTGACCGGGTTCGAATCGCCGCCGGTCCGACCCCTGATCATTACTCTCTCGTTACCTTTGACGTTGTGCAGGTCACATACAGTCAGTACGCTCGGTTCGACGAGTTGAGCGGAAGGGTCGGGCCGGCGACGGTCCGGCGCCTCGGACGACACAGGTCGACGAGGATCCGGCGGTCAGGAGACGCACATGGGTTCATCACGCACACGCACGCTCCGGCCGGTACCGGATGCGGAGACTCGGGTGGTCTTCCGGACCATCCACGGTTACCGCCGCGCGTTCCGGCTCGCCGGCGACGGGCCCGCGCTGCTGCTGATCCACGGGATCGGCGACAACTCCTCGACCTGGCAGGAAGTCATCCCGCACCTGGCCCGTAAGTACACCGTCATCGCCCCGGACCTGCTCGGCCACGGCCGCTCCGACAAGCCCCGCGCCGACTATTCGGTCGCCGCGTACGCCAACGGGGTCCGAGATCTGCTGTCGGTCCTGGGCATCGAGCACGTCACGGTGGTCGGGCATTCCCTCGGCGGCGGCGTCGCGATGCAGTTCGCGTACCAGTTCCCGCAGATGGTGGACCGGCTCATCCTGGTCTCGGCAGGCGGCGTCACCAAGGACGTCCATCCCGCCCTGCGCCTGCTGTCCATGCCGGGCCTGAGCGAGGTCCTCAAGCTGCTCCGGCTGCCGGGCGCGATGCCCGCGGTACGCGTCGCCGGCGGCCTGCTGGGGCAGTTGCACGACACGCCGCTGCGGCCGGGAGTCTTCCTGCACGACACGTCGGATCTGATCCGCGTCCTGAGCGGATTGCCCGATCCCACCGCCTACGAGGCGTTCCTGCGCACACTGCGGGCCGTCGTGGACTGGCGCGGGCAGGTGGTGACGATGCTCGACCGCTGTTACCTGACCGAGAACCTGCCCGTGCAGCTGATCTGGGGAGATCACGACAGCGTGATCCCGGTGAGCCACGGTTACCTGGCGCATTCGGCGATGCCGAATTCCCGGCTCGACGTCTTCCGCGGCGCCGGTCACTTCCCGTTCCGCGACGACCCCATCCGGTTCCTGCGGGTGGTCGAGGAGTTCCTCGACTCGACCGCGCCTCTCGTGTTCGACGAGGAGCGCTGGCGTGAGTTGCTGATCAACGGCGTCAGCGAGAGCCAGATCACCGGCGGCCCGGCCACCCGGCAGGCCGTGCTCGGTGCGATGGGCGCCGACGAGCGCAGCGCCACCTGAGCGCCCCGCCCACCGTGGCGAGCGGCGGACTCGACGGGGACGGGCGCCGCGGTCCGCGGCCGGCCGGCGCGTCGGCGCGGTCCCGCCGGCAACAACTAGCCTGGAGCGGTGCTGCTTCCGGAACTGATCCCCGACATCGTCGACGAGGACTCGTTGTTCGACGCCTTCACCGCCTTCACGACCGGGCGCGGCCTCTCGCTGTATCCGGCGCAGGAGGAGGCGCTGCTCGAACTGCTCTCCGGGTCGAACGTCATCCTCGCGACGCCCACCGGGTCGGGCAAGTCGATGGTCGCACTCGGTGCGCACTTCTTCGCCCTGGCCACCGGTAAGCGCACGTTCTACACGGCCCCGATCAAGGCCCTGGTCAGTGAGAAGTTCTTCGCGCTGTGCGAGGTGTTCGGCGCCGATCGGGTCGGGATGATGACCGGTGACGCCTCGGTGAACCCCGGCGCCCCGATCGTCTGCGCCACCGCCGAGATCGTCGCCAATCTGGCGCTGCGCGAGGGCGCCGACTCGGACATCGGCCAGGTGGTGATGGACGAGTTCCACTTCTACTCCGAGCCGGACCGTGGCTGGGCCTGGCAGGTGCCCCTCGTCGAGCTGCCCCGTGCGCAGTTCCTGTTGATGTCGGCGACCCTCGGCGACGTCACGTTCCTGCAGAAGGACCTGACCCGTCGCACCGGCCGCCCCACCACCGAGGTCTCCGGCTCCGAGCGGCCGGTGCCGCTGTCGTTCACCTATTCCCAGAAGCCGATCGGCGAAGAGATCGAGGAACTGGTCACCACCCATCAGGCCCCCGTCTACGTCGTCCACTTCACCCAGGCCGCCGCCCTGGAACGAGCGCAGGCCCTGACCAGCGTCAGCATGTGCTCCCGCGAGGAGAAGGAGGCGATCGCCGAGGCGATCGGCGCGTTCCGGTTCTCCACCGGTTTCGGCAGGACGCTCTCGCGGTTGGTGCGGCACGGTATCGGCGTGCACCACGCCGGGATGTTGCCGAAGTACCGGCGACTCGTCGAGCGGCTGGCCCAAGACGGCCTGCTCAAGGTCATCTGCGGCACCGACACGCTGGGCGTGGGCATCAACGTGCCCATCCGGACGGTGCTGCTGACCGGCCTGACGAAATTCGACGGCACCCGGACCCGGCAGCTCAAGGCCCGCGAGTTCCATCAGATCGCCGGCCGCGCCGGCCGCGCCGGGTTCGACACGATGGGCACCGTCGTGGTGCAGGCACCCGAGCACGAGATCGAGAACGTGCGGGCCCTCGCCAAGGCCGGTGACGACCCGAAGAAGCGCCGCAAGGTGCAGCGTAAGAAGGCTCCCGAAGGGTTCGTCTCGTGGGGCGAGGGCACGTTCGACAAGCTCGTCGCCGCCTCCCCCGAGCCCCTCACCTCGCGCTTCTCCGTGAGCAATTCCATGTTGCTGAACGTGATCGCCCGTCCGGGCAGCTGCTTCGAGGCGATGCGTCACCTGCTCGAGGACAACCACGAGACGCGCCCGGCCCAGCGCCGGCACATCCTCAAGGCGATCTCGCTGTATCGGGGGCTCGTGCAGGCCGGCGTGGTGCAGCAGCTCGACGAGCCCGACGAGTTCGGCCGGACGGCGCGACTGACGGTGGACCTGCAACGCGACTTCGCGCTGAACCAGCCCCTGTCGCCGTTCGCGCTCGCCGCGATCGAGCTGCTCGACATCGACTCCCCCACCTACGCGCTGGACGTGGTGTCCGTGATCGAGTCGACGCTCGACGATCCGCGGCAGATCCTCATGGCCCAGCAGCACGCCGCCCGAGGCGAGGCCGTGCAGCAGATGAAGGCCGACGGCATCGAATACGAGGAGCGGATGGAGCTCCTCGAGGAGATCACCTGGCCGAAGCCGCTCGCGGACCTGCTCGAGCCGGCCTTCGAGACGTACCGCACGGGGCACCCGTGGGTCTCGGAGTTCCCCCTGTCCCCCAAGTCGGTCGTGCGGGACATGGTCGAGCACACCATGACGTTCGCCGAACTGGTCGGCCACTACGGGCTGGCCCGCTCGGAGGGGCTGGTGCTGCGCTACCTCGCGGACGCCTACCGGGCCCTGCGCCAGACGGTTCCCGACGCGGCCCGCACCGAGGAACTCGAAGACCTCACCGAGTGGCTGGGCGAGCTGATCCGCCAGGTCGATTCGAGCCTGCTCGACGAGTGGGAGTCGCTGACCAATCCCGGCATCGAATCCGACGATCAGCAGGTGGCCTTCGGTGCGGACGTGCCCAAACCGATCTCGGCGAACCCACGGGCGTTCAAGGTGATGGTGCGCAACGCGATGTTCAAGCGGGTGGAACTGGCGTCGCGACGACGCTGGGACGCACTCGCCGGCCTCGGTGACGGACTCGAAGCGCAGGACTGGGCCGATCTCCTCGAACTGTACTTCGAGGAGTACGACGAGATCGGCACCGGTCCCGACGCGCGGGGCCCGCAGCTGTTCACCGTCGTCGAGGAGAAGGACCTGTGGCGGGTCCGGCAGACCCTGGCCGACCCCGAAGGCGACCACGGCTGGGCGCTGCTCGGCGAGGTGAACCTCGCCGAATCCGACGCGGCCGGCGAGGTCGTGTTCGACGAGTTCGAGATCGTCGAAGGCTGAGCCGTGCCGCCGCACCTCGTCCTGCGCAGTGCCCGCACCGCCCCCGGCGCCGACCCGGTCGACCTGCCGATCACCGGCGACCGCGTCGTCTCCGATCCCGCGGGCGGCGCCGAGACCGTCGACGTCGGCGGACGACTGGTACTGCCGGGACTGTGGGACGCGCACGTGCACTTCGACCAGTGGGCCCTCACGCACGCCGCGCTCGACCTGTCGGGCGCGACGTCGGCCGCGCACGCGGTCGCGCTGGTGGCCGCCCGCCTGGTCGTCGACCCCGCTCCCGTCGTGGTCGCGCGCGGCTTTCGCGACGGGCTGTGGCCGGACGCACCCACCGCAGCGGTGCTCGATGCGATCGCCCCCGCCCGGCCGGTCGTCGCGCTCAGCGCGGACCTGCACTGCGCCTGGTTCAATACTTCTGCGCTACAACACTTCTCGCTGCACCCACATCCCACGGGATTGCTGCGCGAGAGCGAGTTCATGCCGCTGATGAACGACATCCAGCGCGTGGACGCCGAGGTGCGCGACCGGCTCGTGGACGCCGCGGCCCGAGCGGCCGCGGCCCGGGGTGTCGTCGGGGTCGTCGACTTCGAGATCGCCGACAATCTGGCCGCCTGGTCACGCCGCATCGGCGCCGGGACGCGGTACCTGCGTGTCCGGTGCGGCATCTGGCCCCGGTGGCTCGGTGCCGCGATCGCGGCGGGAATGCGGACCGGCGACCCGGTGCCCGGCACGGCGGGTCTGGCGACGGTCGGTCCCGTGAAGGTGATCGTCGACGGGTCGCTCGGTACCCGCACCGCCTACTGCCACGAGCCGTATCCCGACGGCGAGCACGGGGTGCTGACGGTGCCTCCGGAACAACTCGAGCCGCTGATGCGCCACGCCCACGACCACGGGTTCGAGAGCGCAGTCCACGCGATCGGCGACCACGCGTGTGCGCACGTGCTCGACGCGTTCGCCGCCACCGGGGCACACGGCAGCGTGGAACACGCTCAGCTCGTGGCCGAGCGCGACGTCCCACGCTTCGCGCGGTCCGGTATCGCGGCGAGCATCCAGCCGGCGCACGTGTACGACGACGTGGACCTGGCCGAGCGGTACTGGCCCGGCCGGACGCACCGCTCGTTTCCGTACGCGACGCTCCACGCGGCGGGCGCGCGCCTCGTCCTCGGCTCCGACGCACCGGTCGCACCCCTCGATCCGTGGCGGACCCTGGCCGCCGCGATCGACCGCACCCTGCCCGACGGCCGCGTCTGGCACCGCGAGCAGGAACTGGATCTGCAGGTGGCGCTCGCAGCGTCCACCGGCGGCCGGACCCGCGTCACCGCCGGGGACGTCGCCGACCTCGTGGTGCTCGACGCGGACACGCTGCCCCGCTCCGGCGCGGAGCTGGCCGCGACGGCGGTGTGGGGCACGATGCTCGGCGGCCGTTGGACGCACGGGCCGCTAGCCTGAGCGGGTGAGCGAAGAGTCCGCCCCGGCGTTCCGGCTGGGCTACGTCCCCGGTGTCACCCCCGGGAAATGGGCGCGGGTGTGGGCGGAACGGATACCCGACGTCCCCCTGGAACTGGTACCGGTGGCGGCCGCGGCCGGCGAGAGCGCGGTGCGCGACGGCACGGTCGACGCCGCGGTGCTGCGATTGCCGCTGCCTCGCGACGGACTGTCGGTGATCAATCTCTACACCGAGACGTCGGTGGTGGTCGTGCCCGAAGACCATGCGGTCGCGGCAGTCGACGAACTGGACGTCGCGGATCTCGCGGAGGAAACGGTGCTGCACCCGCGCGACGACGTGCTGGACTGGGCGCGCCTGCCGGGACAGGAGGCGTTCGAGCGGCCGGCTACGACGGAGGCGGCCGTGTCGTACGTCGCCTCGGAGGTGGGGGTGCTGGTCGTGCCGCAGTCGTTGGCGCGGCTGTACCACCGCAAGGATCTGACGTATCGGCCGGTGACCGACGCCCCGCAGTCCCAGGTGGGACTGGTGTGGCCGTCGGAGCGGACCACCGAGCTGGTCGAGGAGTTCGTCGGGATCGTGCGGGGCCGCACCGCCAACAGCTCGCGGGGCCGGCAGGACGAATCCCAGCCGAAGCAGAAGCGGCGCGGGGAACGCCAGGGTTCGCAACCGAGGAAGGTCGTCGGCGACAAGAAGCCGAAGACCCGCCGCGGCAATGCGGGACGCCCGAAGAGCGCCGGACGTGCGCGGCGGCGTCGATAGCGGGTCCGGCGCGGTGACCGGTCTCGGAGCGGGGAGGCTGCAGGACACCGCGCGCAGAGCCCGGCGTACCCGGCGGCTCACCCCGAACGCACGAGGCAGAACACGTGGCCGCCCGGATCACGGTAGGTACGAAAGGTAGGGCTGGGATTGGGACCCGCGACGCGGGTCGCGCCGTGCCGCAGGGCCCACGCCTCCGCGGCCTCGAGGTCGTCCACCTCGAGGTCCAGGTGCGCCTGCAACCGCACCCCGCCGTCCGGCCACGTCGACGGGGTGAATTCGGGTGCCAGCTGGAACGCCAGGCCCCCACCGGCAGGGGCACGCAACTGGACCCAGTCGTCGTGGGTGGCGGCGTCGTCGATGTCCCAGCCGAGCAGCGCGGCATAGAACGAGGCCAGCCCGGACGGATCCGGTGTGTCGAGGACGTAGACCTGAAGTGCGATGGCGGGGCGCGACATGGGCTCATGATCCCGCGAAGTCACCGGCCGGGGCCGGGGAACGCGGCCATTCGACGGCGCGGGCTCCCGTCGACGGCACAGGCCGTGCGGGCTCTCACCCGGTCCCAGGGGGCACGACCTCGATCTCGCGTCCCCACGAGACACCGGGAGCGGCGGGG
>NZ_AJFC01000054.1:0-2976 GCF_000256505.1 Rhodococcus sp. P14
TCCGGGGTCGTACCAGTTGCTGCCGCGTCCGCGCTGCTCGAGCAGGCCCATCGCCTCGAGGGTCGCGCCCACCACCTCGGCGCAGTACGCGCGCTCGAGGCCCGCGTCCGCCGGACGTGTGCGCCACGGCAGCCGGCCCGCGAACCAGCGCCCCGCCAGCCGGCTCGTCGAGGGGAACGGCGTGCCGTCCAGCCGGGCGACGGTGCGCAGCAGCTGATCCTCCTGCGCCGGCGTCACCTCGACGCCGAGCTGGCGCAGCCAGCCGCGCTGCCCGTACCGGGCGCTCCACACCTGCACCGCCTCGCGCAGGTCGTGCAGCTGCACACCGCGGTGGTGCCGGCCGGTCCACATGTCGGGCAGGCTCCTGCCCAGCTCGGCGTGCCACATCAGTGGGGGCAGGTCGTCGAGCACCACTGCCAGGCCGACGTGGTTGACGGGGGCGTTGGTCAGCGTCTGGATCGCGCGGTCGGCGTGGCTGCTGCCGCGAAAGATCCAGAGATCACCGGTGCGGGTCACCGCCACCGCGTCGTCGAGGGTGATCCGGGCCTGCGCTGAGCGCCGCTGCTGCATGATCGACAGCCTCTCACGCGGGGAGGTAGCGGGATCCGGCGCCGGATCGCGGCAGCGGCCGACCCGCCGGCGCCACCCCGCATCGATACGCCTCGCCCGAGGTTGACAGTGCGGCAGACGGCGCTACGGTGCAGGGATGGACCACGAGGTCCGGTACGCCGCCGGCGGAGATGTCAGCATCGCATACCAGGTGCTGGGCAGAGCGGGACCCGACCTCGTCTTCGTTCCGGGATTCGTCTCACACCTCGACCTCGCCTGGGAAGAGCGGTTCTTCGCGCGTTTCCTGCGCAGCCTGGGGTCGTTCACCCGGCTGATCTGGTTCGACAAGCGGGGAACCGGCCTGTCGGACGTGCCACGGGAGGAGGTGTCCATGGACGCCTGCGTCGAGGACGTCCGGGTCGTGATGGACGCCGCCGGGTCCCGGCGGGCGACCCTGTTCGGGGTCGCCGTCGGCGCCGGGATCTGCACCTCGTTCGCATTGAAGTACCCCGGCCGCACACGTTCGATGATCCTGTGGGACGCGCATGCCCGGCTCCTGGAGGACGACGGGTATGCGGCGGGGTGGAGCGAGGAGTTCTTCTCGTCGGTCCTGGCCGGCATCGACGAGGGGTGGGCGACGGGCTCCGGTATCGCGTCGATGAATCCGACACTGGCCGGGGACGAGCGGTATCGATCCTGGTTCGCGCGTCACGCCCGGGCGGCGGCGGGCCCGGCGCAGGCACGGGAACTGTTCCGGCTCTGCGCCGCGACCGATCTTCGTCCGAGGCTGCACGAGATCCGAGTTCCGACGCTTCTGCTCCACCACGTCGACGATCCGTGGCTGTCGGTCGAACACTCCCGCTACGTCGCGGCGCGCATCCCGGGCGCGACGCTCGTCGAACTACCCGGGATCGATCACTGGCCCTGGATCGGCGACATGGACGCGGTGCTGATCGAGATCGAGGCCTTCCTGACGGGGGTACGGCGGGGCCGCCGGAACCGCCCGGCGTGGGGGCCGGAGGCCCTGACCACCCGGGAACGAGAGGTGGGCGCGCTGGCCGTCGCCGGACTCAGCTCCCTGGAGATCGGCCGGCGCCTGTTCATCGGCGAGCGGACGGTCGAGACCCACCTCGCCAACATCTACGCGAAGCTCGGCATCAACTCGAGGGTGGAGCTGGTGCGGCGAGCGGTCGACTTCGGTCTGTGAGCCGGCCTCCGGCACCGCCGGGACGGCGCGCGACGTCCGTACTGGTACCGATGCACTCATCTCTGGTGAGCGCATACCGTTCTCTTCGAAAGCGGTTGCAGGAGGTGCATCATGAACAGGCACGCCGAACTCGGCCACCGGCAGTCGATCCACGATCTGATCCCCCGCCTGCGACAGGCGTCCACACTGCGCGACGGACCGGAGTCGGTCCGTGCGGTTCTGGCCGCGGCAGTCGCCGACGACAGCGACTGGCTGGACCCGCAGTACCAGGAGCGTCCCGAGACGCGGGACTGGGTGCTGTACCCCGTCCACCGGGCCTCGGACGGGCACCTGTCGATCCTGGTGGCGGTGTTCAGGGCCGGAGTGAGCACTCCGGTCCACAATCACGGTGCGTGGGCGGTGGTCGGCGTGTACCGGGGCCGGGAACGTGAGACGTGGTATCGCCGGCTCGACGACGGGCGTGTGCCGGGCAGGGCCCGGCTCCAGGTTGCCGACACCTTCGTGAACCCGCGGGGCACGGTGACCGTCGTACCCGACGGAACGATCCACTCGGTGGAGGCGCTCGACGGGACCGATGCGATCTCGATCCACGTCTACGGCACGGACATTCTCACGCAGAACCGCAGCACGTTCGATCTGCGGACGGGGAGCGAGGCGCCCTTCCGTCCCGACTTCACCGACCTCGGATCCGAGCGCTGACGGCCCGGCGCCGACGGCTGTTTCACCGTATCCACCGGAAGGAGGAGGGGTGACGACGAGAGCGGAGACCCGCGATCGACGATCCGCCGGACAGCTGCCGGAGCGGGACCCGGTACGGGTGGAGCTCCGGCCGGTCGACGCGGTCGATGTGACGACGCTGGTGGACAACTCCTCCGATGTGCTTCTGCCCGACGTGGGGCCCGTCCGCCGCTGGGGGCTGGCCGGATCGGCAGGTCCGCTCCCGATCGTCCCCAGCGATCTGGCGGTCGGATTCCGGACTGTCGACCTCCTCCGTGCGGAGCACGGGTTCTCCGTACTGATCGAGATCCGGGTCGGCGAAACCACGCACCGCGTCCTCTACGACGCGGGGGCCACGCCGGACGGGCTGATGGCGAACCTCGATCGGCTGGCGATCTCCCCGGACGGCATCGAGGCGATCGTGTTCAGCCACGGCCACTTCGACCACGTCATGGGTCTGCAGGGCCTCGCCCGCCGGCTCGGCTCCCCGCGCCCGCCGATCC
>NZ_AJFC01000055.1:0-10267 GCF_000256505.1 Rhodococcus sp. P14
CTCGTGCACCCCGATTTCTGGACGCGCCGGCGCATCGTCGGTCCCGGCGGCGCCTTCGAGCTACCGACACCGAGCCGCGCGGCGATCGAGGGCGCGGGGTTCGTCGTCGTCGAGAACCGGCGCCCCTCCTTCCTGCTCGACGGAATGCTCCTGGTGACCGGCCGGATCGCGCGGACCACCGGGTACGA
This sequence comes from Rhodococcus sp. P14, assembly GCF_000256505.1. Lineage (NCBI taxonomy): Bacteria > Bacillati > Actinomycetota > Actinomycetes > Mycobacteriales > Nocardiaceae > Rhodococcus > Rhodococcus sp. P14. The sequence continues at coordinate 189 of NZ_AJFC01000055.1, forward strand.
GACCGGCATGCCGGGCCATCAAGTCCACCGGGACGGCCGCTGGCGGCCCGACCCGCTGATCGACGACGACCAGGCCGTCGTCCTGCACCTCCGCGAGCGGGGACTCGTCGTTCTCACCGGATGCGGGCACGCCGGGCTGATCAACATCCTCGAGCACGCCGAGCGGCTCACCGGGGTCGGCCGGCTCCACGCCGTCCTCGGCGGGTTCCATCTCCGCGACGGTCCGATCGTCCCTCGGACGGTGACCGCCCTCGCGGCGGCGGACCCGGCCGTGGTCGTGCCCGCCCACTGCACGTCCTGGAAGGCGCAGCACGCGCTGTTCACCGCCCTCCCGGACGCGTTCCACCCCAATGCCGTCGGTAGTCGATTCGAGTTCCGGACACGCCCGCAGCCGGATACGACCGGGACGCAACGGATCACCGGACAGGCCCTGAAACACACTGTCCGCCCGGAGCGTCCGGGAGATCGCGCCGGTCGACGGTGACGAGCATCGATCACAGGTGAGCGCGGCCCCGGCCCGACCCCTGCCGTCTAGGCTCGCGCGCATGGCATTGAAGGGCAGGCAGTGGTGGAAACTCGTCGGGCTCGCCGGAGCGGTCGGCGTCGCCGCGACGGGCGCAGTCGTGATGCGCGACGAGCGCAGGCGGCGTGCGTACACCCCCGACGAGGTACGCACGAAGCTGCACGACCGCTACGCCCGCGTCGCCGCCGCGCACGACACGCAGAGCGCGGTGCCCCTGGACGAGGTGACCACGGGACTGTGCACGCGGATCCGCACCGGGTTCCGGGGGATCCGGATCCGCCGCTGAGGCGACCCGCCCGGCCGGGCGGCTGCGCCGGCCGCCGATCACCCCAGGGCGGAGGCGAACCCGTCCGCGAGGTCCTGCACCTGCTCGTCCGTCATCACGAACGACGGCGAGATCTGCAGTGCACCCTGCCCCGCGGCCCGGCTCGAAATCCCGTGCTGCCGAAGCGTCTTCACGAACTGCAGCGCCTCGGACGCGTCGGCGAGCTGCACTGCGGCCACGGCACCGAGACCGCTGCGGACCTCCGCGACGCGCGGGTGCTCGGCCAGCGGGGACAGCTTCTCGTGCAGGGTCCGCTCCAGCCGCGCCGACTCGGCGAGCAGGTTCTCGCGCTCGAGGATGTCCAGGTTCGCCAGGGCCGCCGCCGCGGCACCGGCATGCCCGCCGTAGGTGTAGCCGTGCCGCCACCACACCCCGCCGGCGAAGAACGGTTCGGCCACCTTGGGCGACACGAACACCGCGCCCATCGGCACGTACCCGGAGGTGAGCCCCTTCGCCGTGGTCATCAGGTCCGGTTCCAGACCGAGCCGGTCCGAGGCGAACCACGAGCCGCCGATGCGGCCGAAGCCGGTGACCACCTCGTCGACCACGAAGAGCACGTCGTGCTCACGGCAGATGTCGCGGACCTCGGCGAGATAGCCCTCCGGCGGCAGGTACACGCCGCCCGCGCCGATGATCGGCTCGCAGAAGAACGCCGCGATCCGGTCGGCCCCGACCCGTTCGATGAGGGCGAGCAGCGACTTCGCGTCGTCCCACGACACCTTGGCGGCGTCGTCCCAGAGGTCGCCGTACCCCTCGGCGTTGACCGGGATTCCGGCGAGGGACGTGCCCCCGACGTGCATGCCGTGATAGGCCTTCTCCCGGCTGACGACGAGGGTCTTCTCCGGCCGTCCCAGCTCCTGCCAGTAGCGGCGCGTCAGCTTGGCCGCCGTGTCGATCGAATCCGAACCGCCGGAGGTGAAGAAGATCTTGCTGCCGGGAACGGGTGCGATCGTGGCGAGCCGTTCCGCCAGTTCGACGGTCGGCTCCGCGGCCAGGTCGCCGAAATTGGAGTAGTGCGCCACCTTCGCCAGTTGCGCTGCCACCGCGTCACCGATCTCGGAGCGGCCGTGACCGACGTTCGCGAACCAGAGGCCGGCGGTGGCATCGAGATACCTGGTGCCGGCCCGGTCCCAGATGTAGGCGCCCTCGCCGCGCGCGACGACGAACGCACCGTCCCGTTCGACGGCACCCATGTCTGCGAACCCGTGCCACAACGCGCCCACGATCTGCTCCTGTTCCACGAACGGCGATGAAACCGCCATCCTATGCGCCGGGCGGCGCGCAGCGAGAACGCGCGCTTCGCTAGGCTGTACATCCAGCATGTCCACCTCACGCGAGACTCCGCACTCCCCCGCCCCGCCCGGGCCGACACGCCGTGACCTGAAGTCGGCCCTCACCGACGTGTCGCTGCGCGACGAGCATCGCCTTCGCCGGCGGCTCGACCGGGCCCGCCGGCCCGGGGACCTGGCGAAGATCGCCGCCGAGATCGAGCAGGCCCGACTGCGGCTCGCCGCGCGGGTGGCCGCCGCGCCGACCGTCACCTATCCCGAGAACCTCCCGGTCTCGCAGCGCAAGGACGACATCGCCGCCGCCATCCGCGACCACCAGGTCGTCATTGTCGCCGGGGAAACCGGGTCCGGCAAGACCACCCAGATCCCGAAGATCTGCCTCGAACTGGGGCGCGGGGTGCGCGGCCTGATCGGGCACACGCAGCCGCGCCGCATCGCCGCCCGCGCGGTCGCCGAGCGCATCGCCGAGGAACTCGACTCCGAGCTCGGCGACACCGTCGGCTACACCGTCCGGTTCACCGACCAGGTGTCGGACGCAACCCTGATCAAGCTGATGACCGACGGCATCCTCCTCGCCGAGATCCAGCGCGATCGGCTGCTGCGCCGATACGACACCCTCATCATCGACGAGGCACACGAACGCAGCCTCAACATCGACTTCATCCTCGGCTACCTCAAGGAACTGCTGCCCCGGCGACCGGACCTGAAGGTGATCATCACCTCGGCGACGATCGACCCCGAGCGGTTCGCGAACCACTTCGCAGCAGCCGACGGCACGCCCGCACCCATCGTCGAAGTCTCCGGCCGCACCTATCCGGTCGAAGTCCGCTACCGGCCCCTGACGATCGAGGTGGGCGACACACTCGTCGACCGCGACCCGGTCGACGCCGTCTGTGAGGCGGTCGAGGAACTCGCCGCAGAAGGCGACGGGGACATCCTCGTCTTTCTCTCCGGTGAACGCGAGATCCGGGACACCGCCGATGCCCTGCGCGACCGCAGACTCCGGGGCACCGAGATCCTGCCCCTGTATGCACGGCTGTCGGCCGCCGAGCAGCACCGGGTGTTCACCCCGCACACCGGCCGGCGAGTGGTGTTGTCCACCAACGTCGCCGAGACCTCGCTCACCGTCCCGGGCATCCGCTACGTCGTCGACCCCGGCACCGCGCGGATCTCCCGCTACTCGGTGCGCACCAAGGTCCAGCGACTGCCGATCGAGGAGATCTCGCAGGCCTCGGCCAGGCAGCGGTCCGGGCGCTGCGGTCGTGTCGCCGACGGCATCTGTATCCGGCTGTACTCGGAGGAGGACTTCGAGGCCCGCCCCGAGTTCACCGAGCCGGAAATTCTGCGCACCAACCTCGCCTCGGTCGTGCTGCAGATGACGGCGCTCGGACTCGGGGACATCGCCTCGTTCCCCTTCGTCGAAGCCCCCGACCCGCGCGCCGTCCGCGACGGCATCGCGCTGCTCGAGGAGCTCGGGGCGCTCGAGCGGGCCGCGAAGGACGAACTGCCCCGGCTCACCGGGACCGGGCGCGAACTCGCGCTGCTGCCGGTCGATCCGCGGATGGCACGGATGATCGTGGAGGGGCACCGCAACGGATGCCTGCGCGAGGTCCTGATCATCGTCGCGGCCCTGTCGATCCAGGACGTGCGCGAGCGACCGGCCGAGTTCCAGCAGGCGGCCGACGAGAAACACGCCCGGTTCGCCGTGGAGGGCTCGGACTTCCTCGCGTACCTGCAGTTGTGGGACTACCTCAAGCAGCAGCGGAAGGAACTGTCGTCCAGCAGGTTCCGCAAGATGTGCCGCGACGAGTTCCTGCACTGGCTGCGGATCCGGGAATGGCAGGACCTGCAGGGCCAGCTCCGTCAGATCACCCTGAATCTCGGCTGGGAGACCCGGCACCAGGACGTCGGGCCCGACTCGATCCACCAGTCGCTGCTGGCGGGGCTGCTCTCGCACGTCGGCCTGCGCGAGGGCGAGAAGCGGGACTTCCTCGGCGCGCGCGGAACCCGGTTCGCGATCTTCCCCGGTTCGTCGCTGGCCAGGAAGCCGCCGCGCTGGGTGATGGCGGCCGAGCTCGTCGAGACGTCGCGGCTGTGGGCCCGGACGGCGGCGCGCATCGAACCCGAGTGGGCCGAGAAGCTCGCGCCGCACCTGGTCAAACGCACCTATTCCGAACCGCACTGGTCGACCAAGCGCGAGGCGGCCATGGCCTACGAGCGGGTCACGCTCTACGGCATCCCCCTGGTGGCGCAACGGCCGGTGCAGTACGGGGCGATCGACCGGGAGACCTCCCGCGAGCTGTTCATCCGGCACGCCCTCGTCCAGGGCGAGTGGCGGACGCGCCACAAGTTCTTCCATGCCAATCGCGCGCTGCTGGACGACGTCGAGGCGCTCGAGCACCGGGCCCGCCGGCGCGACATCCTCGTCGACGACGAGACCCTGTTCGACTTCTACGACCAGCGCGTCGGACCGGAAGTCGTGTCGGCGCGGCACTTCGACACGTGGTGGAAGAAGGAGCGGCAGAAGAACCCCGAACTGCTCACCTTCACCCCGGACACGGTGGTCAACCAGGACGCCGCCGCGGTCCTCGGCGGCGACTACCCCGACGCGTGGCGGCAGGGCGATCTGCAGTTCCCCCTCACCTACCAGTTCGAGCCGGGCACGGAGGAGGACGGCGTCACCGTCCGCATTCCCGTCGCGCTGCTCGCCGGGGTCCGACCCGTCGGCTTCGACTGGTCGGTGCCCGGCATGCGGGTCGACCTGGTCACCGCTCTCATCAAGACGCTCCCCAAACATCTTCGCCGCCAAGTGGTTCCGGCACCGGACTTCGCCGCGGCGGCCCTCGCGTCGGTCCGGCCCCGGTCCGAGCCGCTCGTCAACGCGATGGCCCGGGAACTGTCGCGGCTCGGGGCGACACGGATCGAGCCGAGCGACTTCGAGCCGACCGCGCTGCCGGACCACCTGCGGATGACGTTCGCCGCCGTCGACGAACAAGGATCGGTTCTCGCGCGCAGCAAGAGCCTGACCGATCTGCGGAGGCGGCTGGGAACCCGCGTCGAGGCCGAAGTCTCGCGGGCGGCGTCGAGCACCGAACGGGAGCCGGCACTGGTCTGGACAGCCGAGACCCTCGGCACCCTCGAACCGACGGTGACACGCACCGTGGCCGGACAACGCGTGACGGGATATCCGACGCTGGTCTCCGAGGATCGTGGTGTGGCGGTCCGGGTGCTCAGCACCTCGCAGGCGCAGCAGGCCGCGATGCGCACCGGGTTGCGGGCACTGCTCCTCGAGGCAGTCCCCATGCAGGCGCGCGCTGCTGCGTCGGGCCTGAGCAACAGCGAGCGGCTGGCGCTCGGACGCAACCCCGACGGCTCCTTCGAGGATCTGCTCGAGGACTGCCGGGCCTGCGCGGTGGACGAGTCGATCGTCCGGCACGGCAAGCCGGTACGCACACCCGACGAGTTCAGCGCGTTGGCGAAGGTGGTGCGCGCCGAGTTGCCGGGCCGGGTCGCGGCGCTGCTGAAACTCGTCGTGCCCGCCCTGGCGCGCGCGCACGACGTGGAAGTCCTGCTCGAGAAGGTGCGCGGCGAGGCTGCCGAGGACGTGCGGGAACAGCTGGCCTCGCTGCTGTTCCGCGGATTCGTCACCGAACTCGGCAGTGCCCGGCTCGCCGATCTGCCCCGCTACCTGGCCGCGGCGGCGCATCGGCTCGAAGCGCTGCCGGCGAGCGCGCACCGCGATCGGCAAGGCATGGACGTGCTGGACCGGGTCTACGCCGAGTACGACCGCCTGCTCGCACGGCTGCCGCAGGAGCGGGCCACCGCCGCCGAGGTGGTGGCGATCTCGTGGATGATCGAGGAGCTACGGGTCAGCCTGTTCGCCCAGCATCTCGGAACCCGTGGGCCGATCTCGGAGCAGCGGATCCTCAAGGCCGTCGCGGCGATTCGCTGAGCGGCGACGCGTCCCGCCGGGCGCTCAGTTCTCGGATCCGGTCTCGCGCCGGTGCTGGTGCTCGCGCAGCTCCTTGATCTCGCGTTCGAAATCCTCTGCGGAGCTGAAGGACCGGTAGACGGACGCGAACCGCAGGTACGCCACCTCGTCCAGGTCGCGCAGGGGTCCGAGGATGGCCAGACCGACCTCGTTGCTCGGAATCTCCGGGGACCCCTTGGCCCGCACCGCGTCCTCGACCTGCTGGGCGAGGAGGTTGAGGGCATCGTTGTCGACGTCGCGTCCCTGACAGGCGCGAGCTACGCCGCGCACCACCTTCTCCCGGCTGAACGGTTCGGTGACGCCGCTGCGTTTGACGACCGACAGCACCGCCGTCTCGACCGTGGTGAACCGTCTTCCGCACTGGGGGCATGCCCTCCGGCGCCGGATCGCGGCCCCCTCGTCGGCTTCACGGGAATCGACGACGCGGGAATCGGGGTGCCGGCAATACGGGCAGTACATGTCGATTCCTTCGTCGTAGCCGTGCTGGCCGCGACGTCGGCGTCGAACCGATGCCGTCCTCCCGAGACCGGACCCACCGGCAGGCGAATCGCTCTCGGCGCGACCACACGAGGTGGTGTCACTGACAAGAGTCGACAATACCTGCATACCCGGGTCGTCGGCCGAACCCGGTGCCTGCCCGCCCATGCCTGTTCACCGCGGCGCGGAGGCCGGAACGAGCAGGGTCTGGCCGGTGCGGAGGCGACCGTCCGGCATGGCATTGAGGTCGAGGATCCGCTCGATCGCCTCGGACCGGGACAGACCCGGAGCCACCCGGGCCGCGACGTCGCCGAGCGATTCGCCCGCCTGCACGACGGTGACGTCGGTGCGTGCGGCGCCGGCCGCGACCTGACTGGTGCGCAGGTGCGCGATGCCGAGCAGTCCCGCAGTCACGAGCGCGGTCAGCAGCGCCGTCGCCAGTATCGTGCCCGGGCGGGTGTGTGCGACCTCGGCCGGCCGGTGCGGGACGCGTGAGACCCGGACCGGAGCGCGCCGGTAGTCCACGATCCCCCCGTCCGGACGGACGGGAAGCCGGCGGGCGGGCGCCTCGTGGGGGCGCCGCACGAGATGCGTCGTCCCTGCCCGGCGTACCCGGTCCTCGGTGTCCTGCGGCCCGGTGTCCTGCGGCCCGGTGTCGTGCGGCCCGGTGTCGTGCGGCCCGGTGTCGTCGAACTGCCGGTGGTTCCGTTCGGTTCGGCGCACTGCTGATGTCCTCATCGAGGCCTCCGTGTCACTCGCCCGCGGGACGGTGCCCGCGACGTGTCGCTCGTCCGCGGGACAGGACCCGCAGCGGAACTTCGGTCATCGCTCGATCGACGGCCGTTCGATCACCTGTTCGAAGGAACGTATGTTCGATGTGTACCACGTCGCTCCGACAAAGTCAGCACAACGGGCGGAAAACGTCGAACAGATGTTTGATAACCGGGCCGCGGAGAGCTAGATTCGATCCATCACATCCAGCACATCCGACACACGACGCACGGAGGTCACGACATGACGGACGGCCATCCCCCGGCGGGGCGGAGCCGGACGACCACCGCGGATCCGGCCGTCGGCCTCACGGAACGCCAGCGCCGCGTCCTCGAGGTGATCCGCGAATCGGTCACCCAGCGCGGCTACCCTCCGAGCATCCGCGAGATCGGCGACGCAGTGGGCCTCAACTCCACCTCGTCGGTGGCGCACCAGTTGCGCACCCTCGAGCGCAAGGGTTTCCTCCGGCGCGATCCGAACCGTCCCCGCGCGGTGGACGTGCGCGGGCTCGAGGATTCGCAGCCGCCGGCGCCGCAGGCGCAGCCGGTGGACGGGGTCGATGTCGCCGCCGAGTCGGCCACGGCGGCTGCCATGGTCCCCGTGCTGGGCAGGATCGCCGCGGGCGGGCCGATCCTGGCGGAGGAGTCCGTCGAGGACGTGTTCCCGCTCCCGAGAGAACTGGTGGGTCAGGGTTCGCTGTTCCTGCTCAAGGTGGTCGGCGAGTCGATGGTCGACGCGGCCATCTGCGACGGCGACTGGGTCGTGGTGCGCCAGCAGAACGTCGCGGACAACGGGGACATCGTCGCCGCGATGCTCGACGGTGAAGCGACCGTGAAGACGTTCAAGCGCGTACACAACGACGTGTGGCTGATGCCGCACAACCCGATGTTCGAACCGATCCCGGGCAACGACGCGGTGATTCTCGGCAAGGTCGTGACCGTGATCCGCAAGATCTGACCTCGCCCCTTCCGCAGAACGCGCACGGCGGCGCCGCGATTCGCGGCGCCGCCGTGCATGTCCCGGTGGGGTCAGAGATTCAGGCCGCGGCCGATGATGTCCTTCATGATTTCGTTCGTCCCGCCGTAGATCTTCTGCACGCGGGCGTCGAGATACGCCTTCGCGACCGGGTATTCACGCATGTAGCCGTATCCGCCGTGCAGCTGCAGGCACCGATCGATCAGCTCGACCTGCTTGTCGGTGGTCCAGAACTTGGCCATCGCCGCCTCCTGCACGCTCAGGGTGCCGGCATTGAGCTGCTCGATGCACTTGTCCACGAACACGCGTGCAAGGGTGGTCTCGGTGGCCAGCTCGGCCAGCTCGAAACGGGTGTTCTGGAAGCTGCCGATCGACTTGCCGAATGCCTTGCGGTCCCGGCAGTACTGCATCGTGTCCTCGAGCACGGCTTCCATCGCCGCCGCCGCCACCACCGCGATCGACAGACGTTCCTGCGGCAGGTTCTGCATCAGGTAGATGAAGCCCATGCCCTCCTCACCGAGGAGGTTGGCGGCAGGCACCCGCACGTCGGTGAAGTGCAGTTCGGCGGTGTCCTGCGCCGCGAGGCCGATCTTGTCGAGGTTGCGGCCCCGCTCGAAGCCCGCCATCCCGCGCTCGACGACGAGGAGCGAGAAGCCCTGCGCGCCCTTCTCCGGGTCGGTGCAGGCGACGACGATCACCAGGTCCGCGTTGATGCCGTTGGTGATGAAGGTCTTGGAACCGTTGAGGATCCACTCGTCGCCGTCGCGCACCGCGCGGGTCTTGATGCCCTGCAGGTCGCTGCCCGTACCGGGCTCGGTCATCGCGATCGCAGTGATGATCTCGCCGGAACAGAATCCCGGCAGCCAGCGCTGCTTCTGCTCCTCGTTCGCCAGCTTCAGCAGGTATGGGGCCACGACGTCGTTGTGCAGCATGAAACCGATGCCGCTGAACCCTCCGCGGGTGGTTTCCTCGGTGACGATCGTGTTGTAGCGGAAGTCCTCGACACCGCCGCCGCCGTACTCCTCGGGCACGGCCATGCCCAGGAAACCCTGCGCGCCGGCCTTCTTCCAGACCTCGCGGTCGACGATCTTGTCCTGCTCCCACTGCTCGTGGAAGGGAGCCACCTCCTGCTCGAGGAACTTCCGGTACGACTCCCGGAAGAGTTCGTGCTCGGGCTCGAAGAGGGTGCGTTCCATGTGCGCTCCTGTATCCGATGACGTACGTCACGCTCACGGTAGACATCGGAAGGCCCGTCTGACGCTGACAGGAACGAGCGTTATTTGTGACCGGACACGCCGGGCGCTCGACGGCGCAGGTCCGCCGCGCGGCGCAGGAGCGGGTAGGCGATCAGGATGCCGATCGAACCCCACGCGATGCCGCCGAGCTCGACGGAGCCCACGGTGAGGGTGAGGTCGCCGATCCCGGCCACCAGCGCGGCGGCGGCCACCGTGAGGTTGACCGGATCGGTGAAGTCGACCTTCGCCTCCATCCAGATCCGCACACCGAGAATGCCGATCAGGCCGTACAGGACCAGGGTGGCGCCGCCGAGCACCCCGTCGGGGACGGTGAAGACGAGGGCCCCGAACTTCGGCGAGAAGGCGAGGACCACGGCGGTCGCGGCAGCCACCCAGTACGCCGCGGTCGAGTACACCCGCGTCGCGGCCATCACGCCGATGTTCTCCGCGTAGGTGGTGGTGCCCGAGCCGCCGCCGACCCCGGCGAGCGTCG
>NZ_AJFC01000056.1:0-4090 GCF_000256505.1 Rhodococcus sp. P14
TCATCGCCGCCACGGCCTTGACGTGGCCGACGTTCTCGGCGACGAGAACCACCACGACGGGCAGCGCCAGCAGCACCACGGAGAGCTCGAACGCCGGGGCGCGCAGTTCGGGCAGGCCGAACCATGCGGCGTCACGCAGGGCCGTGACGCGTTCCTCGGCGAGTCCGCCGGTGACGGCGGCGAATACCCAGCCGACGACGACGCCGACGAGAATGCCGAGACGGCCGACGAGTCCGGGGCCCAACACGGTGACGAGCAGGATGGCGGTCAGCGTGATCGCCGCGACGAGCGGCTGGGCTTCGAAGGACCCGACCGCGACCGGCGCGAGATTCAACCCGATGAGCGCGACGATCGCGCCGGTCACCACGGGGGGCATCAGTGCGTCGACGACGCGGGATCCCAGCGCCCTGACGACGAGTCCGACGAGGACGAGGGCGAGGCCCACGGCGACGATGCCGCCGAGCTGGGCGGCGGGGCCCTCCGCGGCCGAGGCCGTCAGCGGTGCGATGAACGCGAACGACGAGCCGAGGTAGCTCGGTACCCGGCCGCGGGTGATCAGCAGAAACAGGGCGGTGCCGACGCCGGAGAAGAGCAGCGTCGTGGTGACCGGGAAGCCGGTGATCGTCGGCACGAGCAGCGTCGCGCCGAACATGGCGACGACGTGCTGCATGCCGATGCCCACGGTGCGGGGCCAGGACAGTCGTTCGTCCGGGGCGACGACCTCGCCGTCGGCAACGCGACGCCCGTCGCCGTGCAGGGTCCAGCCCAACCCGGCCGTCCGTGTCCTCAGTTGTTCCTTCACAACGGGGAATGGTAGGCGCCCGCCCCGGTCCGGTCGCATCGGCTGCTCCCGGCGGCGATCGCGTCCGTCAGGCGAGTACGCGGGCCGCCGCGTCGCGGGCTTCCCCGGGGTCGACGGCGCGGAGCACCTCGTCCGCGGCCTCGCGGCAGCGGTCGAGGGTCACCGCGGCGAGTCGGGACCCGACACCGGCGACGGCCGCGGCCGCACACGACAGCGAGGTGACCCCCATGCCGGCCAGGACACAGCCGAGCAACGGGTCGGCGGCCGCCTCCCCGCACACCCCGACTCGCTTGCCGGCGGCGCGTCCGGCGGCGGCGGTGCGGGCGACCAGGGCCAGCACAGCCGGCTGCCACGGATCGGTGAGGGATGCGAGGTGGGGCGACATGCGGTCCGCGGCCATCGTGTACTGCGCGAGGTCGTTGGTGCCGATCGACAGGAAGTCGACGTGTTCTAGGAGACGTTCGGCGAGCAGCGCGGCGGCCGGCACCTCCACCATCACGCCGGGCACGAGCCCGCGGGCGCGGACGGCAGCGGCGAAGTGTGCGGTCTCGGCGACGGTCGCGATCATCGGTGCCATCACCCAGGGCTCGGTGCCCGTGCGCGCGGCCGCGGCGGCGACGGCGTCGAGCTGCCGGTCGAGCAGTCCCTCGGTGGCGTTCGCAATCCGGATGCCGCGCAACCCGAGTGCCGGGTTGTGCTCGTCGGGATGGTCGACGAAGCGCAGGGGCTTGTCGGAGCCCGCGTCGAGGGTCCGCAGGACGACCTTGCGGCCGGCGAAGGCGCTGAACACCTCGGCGTAGATCTCCGCCTGCTCCTCGACGGTGGGTTCGGTTTCCCGGTCCAGGAAGCACAGCTCGGTCCGGAACAGGCCGACTCCCTCTGCGGGGGTCGCGCGGGCCGCGCGGGCACCGGCGCCGTCCTGAACGTTGGCGAGGATCTCGACGCGATGCCCGTCCTCGGTGGCGCCCGGGCCGGCCCACGACGCGATGCGCGCCTGCTCGCTGCGGGCCGCGGCGACCGCAGCGGCCGCCTCTTCGGGGTCGGGATCGAGGCGGAGCTCACCGGCCGCGCCGTCGAGCAGGACGCGGACGCCGGCCGGGACGGTGTCGAGGTCGGCCGCCGCGACCACGCAGGGGATGCCGAGCTGGCGGGCGATGATCGCGGTGTGACTGGTGGGCCCGCCGAGGGTGGTGGCGAGTCCGATCACCCGGCTCGGGTCGAGGCCGGCGGTGTCGGCGGGGGCGAGGTCCTCCGCGAGCAGGATGGACGGCTCGTCGGGCAGGTCGAGGCCGGGTTCGGGATGGCCGGCGAGTTCGGCGATCACCCGGTCGCGGATGTCGAGAAGATCGGTGACGCGCTCGGCCATCAGCCCGCCGAGCTTGGTGAACATGTCCGCGAACTGGTCGGTGGCGCCGACTGCGGCCTCGATCGCGCCGGATCCGCTGCGGATCTTCGCGGCGACGGCGCCGAGCCACCCGCGGTCCTCGGCGAGCTGGGCGTTGGCGAGCAGGACCTCGGCGGCGGCGCCCGAGGCTCGCCCGGCGCGACTGCGCAGCCGCTCCGCGACCGCGCCGGCGGCGGCCCGGAAACGCTCGGCCTCGGCGTCGCGTGCGGTGTCCGGGATGCGCTCGAACGTGGTGGGGATCTGTGGCCGCGGGGCGGGGCGTACGACGGGCCCGTAGGCAACCCCGGGCACGACCGGCGTGCCCCGCACGATCGAGATCTCCGCCGCTGCGGGGATCGCCTTCTCCATGTCTCCTCCTCGCCGCCCGGTGTGTCGGGATGAGCCTCCGGGGTAATTCTGTGATCGAGATTACTCCGAACCATTGACATGTCAACACATACGGGCGTAAAACAACATGAAACAACATTCAGCGGCAAGGAGCCCGGCGTGTACGCAGAGGAACGGCAGCAGGCGATCGCCGAGTTGATCGGCCGGCGGGGACGGATGTCCGTCGCCGACCTGGCCACCCGCTTCCGCGTCACCACCGAGACCGTCCGCCGGGATCTGGCCCTGCTCGAACGGCTGGGACATGTGCGCCGTGTGCACGGCGGCGCCATCCCCACCGCTGCACTCACCGTCACCGAACCCGCACTGAACGAGCGCGAACACACCCACGCCGCGCAGAAGGACCGGATCGCAGCCGCGGCGGCCCGGTATCTCCCCGCCGCCGGCGGCAGCGTGGTGTTCGACGCCGGCACCACCACCGGCCGCCTGGTGGCGGCCCTGCCCGCCGACGTGGACCTCGAGGTGGTCACGAACTCGGTTCCCATCGCCGCGCGGCTCGCCGGACTCGGATCGGTGCGTCTGCACATGCTCGGCGGCCGGGTCCGCGGGATCACGCAGGCCACGGTCGGCGAGGATGCGCTGCGGTTCCTCCGCGCGCTGCACGTCGACGTCGCCTTCATCGGCACGAATGCACTCAGTGTCGGCCACGGCCTGTCCACTCCCGACCCGGACGAGGCCGCCGTCAAACGCGCGATGGTGCGCTGCGCCGACCGGGTCGTGGTCCTCGCCGACTCCTCCAAGATCGGCCGGCAGCACCTCATCAGCTTCGCCCCCGTCGACGCCGTGGACGTTCTCGTCACCGACACCGAGCTCGACGACACCGACTGCAAAGAACTCACCGACAACGGAATCGAGGTGGTGACGGCATGATCGTCACGCTGACCGCCAATCCGAGCCTGGACCGGACGGTGGCGCTGACGGGCCCCCTCGTCCGCGGCGCCGTGCACCGCGCCGCCGCCACCCGCGTGGACCCGGGTGGCAAGGGCGTCAACGTCGCCCGGGTGCTCCGCGCGGCCGGACGCCCGGTCCTGGCGGTCCTGCCGGGGAACACCGGCGACCCGCTGCTCACCGCGCTCGACGACCACGGCATCGGCTACCGCGCCGTGCCGACCGGGGGTCCCGCCCGCAGCAACATCACCGTCGCCGAGCCCGACGGCACCACCACCAAGTTCAACGAACCCGGGCCGGCGTACACGCAAGGCACCCTGGAGTCGCTGCGCCGGACCGTGGTGGACGCCGCCGCCGCCGCCCACTGGCTGGTGATGTCCGGATCCTTGCCACCCGGTGTGCCGACCGACTGGTACGCCGACCTCGTCCGCGCCGTCCGCGCCGCCGTGGACGGGTCCGCCTGCCGAATCGCCGTGGACACCTCCGAGTCGCCCCTGCTGGCGCTCGCGGCCGGGTTCCCGGACGCCGCACCCGATCTGCTCAAGCCGAACTCGGACGAGCTCGCACAGCTCACCGGCGCGGACGCCACCACCCTGGAATCGGCGGCGGGC
>NZ_AJFC01000057.1:0-238 GCF_000256505.1 Rhodococcus sp. P14
GGCAGGACGACGACTGGTCGAACGTGGCGTCGGGGCGGTACTGGCCACACTCGGCGCGGCGGGCGCGGTCCTGGTCACCGACGAGGGTGCGTGGCACGCAGTCCCCGGCCCCGTGACCGCGCGCAGCACCGTCGGCGCCGGCGACTCCTCCCTCGCCGGCTATCTCGTCGCGGAGCTGGCCGGACTCGATCCCGCCGAACGGCTCCGCCACGCCGTCGCATACGGCTCCCCCCCCCCC
>NZ_AJFC01000058.1:0-44927 GCF_000256505.1 Rhodococcus sp. P14
CCGTGGCCCTGCCCGGCACCACGCTGCCCGGACCCGACGACGTCGCCACCGGCGCTGTCGAGGTCACCCCGATCCGTCCCCGCCCCCTCGGCACCCCCTCCCCGGTCCTCCCTCACCCCCAGTAAGGACACGCCATGCCAGACCTCGCCTCCGGCCCCGCCTCCGGACCCGCGATCATCGACGACGGCCTGATCGCACTCGACGCAGACCTCGGCGCCGACAAGGAGTCGGTCATCGCCGCGCTCGCCGCGCGGCTCGCCGACGCCGGCCGCGCCACCGACGCGGCGGCACTGACGGCCGCCGCCCTGGACCGGGAGGCCAAGTCGGCCACCGGCCTGCCGGGTGGGATCGCCATCCCGCACTGCCGCGCGGACGCCGTCGCCACCGCATCGCTCGGCTTCGCGCGGCTGTCCCCCAAGGTGGACTTCGGCGCCCCCGACGGACCCGCGGACCTCGTGTTCCTGATCGCCGCCCCGGAGGGGGCCGGTGCCGAGCACATGAAGCTGCTCTCCTCGCTCGCCCGGGCGCTCGTGCGGCCGGACTTCGTCGGTTCGCTGCGCGAGGCCGCCACCGCTGCGGACGTGGTCGCGCTGGTCGAGGGAGTGCTTCCGAAGCCGGCGCCGGCTACCGCTGCGGCCGCCGAGCCCACGCCGCCCGCCACCGAACCCACGCCGGCCCCCGCGACCGCCGAGCGCACCATCGTCGCCGTCACCGCCTGCCCGACGGGGATCGCCCACACCTACATGGCCGCCGACGCCCTCAAAGCCGCGGGTGAGCGCGCCGGAGTCACGGTGCGGGTCGAGACCCAGGGCTCGAGCGGCAGCACACCGCTGCCGGCGTCCGTGATCGCCGGCGCCGACGCCGTCATCTTCGCCACGGACGTCGGCGTGAAGAACCGGGAACGGTTCGCGGGCAAACCGCTCGTCGCCTCGGGTGTCAAACGAGCCATCAACGAGCCCGACGTGATGGTCGCCGAGGCGGTCCGCGCGGCGAAGGATCCGTCCGCGAGCACCGTCGACGCGGCCGCCGTCGCCGCCGCCGCCGACGAATCCTCGTCCGGCGAGGTGGGCTGGGGAGTTCGGCTACGGCAGATCCTGCTGACCGGCGTGAGCTACATGATTCCCTTCGTCGCGGCGGGCGGCCTGCTGATCGCTCTCGGCTTCCTGCTCGGCGGGTACGAGATCACCGAGCCCGCCGCCGACATCGTGGTGAACAACTCGCTCACCGACCTGCCGGACGGCGGCCTGCCCACCTACCTCGGCGCGGTGCTCTTCCAGCTCGGCTCGCTCGCGTTCTCGTTCCTGGTGCCCGCACTCGCCGGCTACATCGCCTTCGCGATCGCCGACCGGCCCGGTCTGGCACCCGGCTTCACCGCCGGCGCGGTCGCCGTGTTCGTCGGCGCCGGGTTCATCGGCGGCCTCGTCGGCGGCATCATCGCCGGCTTCGCCGCGCTGTGGGTGGGCCGCATCCCCGTCCCGGTGTGGGCGCGCGGCCTGATGCCGGTGGTGATCATTCCGCTGTTCGCGACCCTCGCCGTCGGCGCCCTGATGTTCCTCGTCCTCGGCAAGCCCCTCGCCGCGATCACCTCGGGCCTGACGAACTGGCTCAACGGCCTGTCCGGGAGCTCGGTCGTCATTCTGGGCGTGATCCTCGGCCTGATGATGTGCTTCGACCTCGGCGGCCCGGTCAACAAGGCCGCCTATGCGTTCGCCGTCGCCGGACTCGACGTCTCGAACAACGCATCGCTGCAGATCATGGCCGCCGTGATGGCCGCGGGCATGGTGCCGCCGCTGGCGATGGCGCTGTCGTCGACCCTGCGACCGGGGATCTACAGCACCGCCGAGCGGGAGAACGGCAAGGCCGCATGGCTGCTCGGGGCCTCGTTCATCTCCGAGGGCGCAATCCCGTTCGCGGCGGCGGACCCGCTGCGGGTTATCCCGTCCATGATGGCCGGCGGCGCCGTCACCGGCGCCCTGGTGATGGCGACCGGGACGACCCTCAGCGCCCCGCACGGCGGCATCTTCGTGTTCTTCGCCATCGGCAATCTGCTGTGGTTCCTCGTCGCCCTCGCCGCCGGCACCGTCGTGGGTGCGCTCTGCGTGACCCTGGCCAAGGAGGTGCACCGACCCGCCCACCTGCGCAGCAGCGACACCGCGGCCCAGCCTGCCGTCGCCTGATCCGATCGACGACCGTCCCTACCCCGAAGGAGTTCTCATGCCCAGCACCACCGTCACCGTCGGCTCGTCCATCGGCCTGCATGCCCGGCCTGCCGGCATCATCGCCGAAGCCGTGGTCGCCGCCGGAGTCCCGGTGACCCTCGCCGTGGACGGCGGCGAACCCGTCGACGCGGGCTCGGCGCTGCTCGTCATGACGCTCGGCGCCACCCAGGGCACCGAGGTCACCGTCACCAGCGACGACGCCGACGTGCTCGCCCGCATCGCCGAACTGGTGGCCGCGGACCTCGACGCCTGACCTCAGCCGCGGCGGCGGCGCGACGACCGTCGCCACAGCCCGCCCGCAGCGGCGGCGACCACCACGATGCCCGCGGCGATCGCCGCGGGCATCGCGCCGCGCGGGGTCCGCACCGGCTCCGGCGCGGCCACGGGCCGGAAGAGGGTCACCACGTCACGCCACACCCGCACGGGCGGCAGGGCACCACCGGCGGATTCGGACGCGGTCAGCAGGTCCCCGTCCGCGGTGAAGGCCACCGCCTCGCCCTGTGGTTCGCCGGGCACCGGCACCCGCAGGGACGGTCCCGCCGCGAGCGCGGCCGCGACGTCGCCGTCGGGGGCATGGAAGAGGTGGACATCGGTGTACGTGCGTACCGCGGCGACGGTGCCGTCGGGACTGATCGCGCCGCCGGTGATCAACGTGGAGGACGCCCCGCCGACGGGGCCACCGGGGGTGTCCGTGGGACCGAGGGTGACGGTCCCGATGCGTTCGAGAGGGACCGGACCCGGCTCGGGCAGCTCGTCCACGCTTCGTCCGCCGGCCGGCCGGTAAAGGCCGGCGCTGCCGAACAGGGGCTTGGAGACGATCAGCGGCACCCCGTCGCGGGGGACGAGCAGCGTCTCCGCATCGCGTGGGCCGTCGGGGTAGGCGAGCCGGTGCAGACTCCCCGCGCCGGTCTGCGGGTCGACCGAGATCAACGCGACGGTGTCGCGTGCGGCGCGATTGTCGCCGAGGTCGCCGAGCCAGAGCCGGCCGTCCGGACCCGCGGCCAGGTCCTCCACGTCGTACGGGTCGACGGCCGGCGGGATGCGTCGCAGCACCGCACAGTCGTCCCCCAGCTCGAAGACCGCCTCGTCGGCACCGGCGTCCGGCACCGCGAACAGTCGCCCCCCGGCGACGGCCAGGCCCGACAGTTCCGCGAGGGCAGGATCGGCGGGGGTGCACAACACTTTCCCGTCGACCTCGGCGGCCGGGGCGGTGGTCTGCGCCGCGGCGACCGGGGCGGTGGTCTGCGCCGCGGCGGCCGGCGACGACACCGTCGCGACCACCAGGGCGACGAGAGCGCCGCGCACTAGGCGGCGTACTCGACCAGGGCCGACGCGAGGGCCCGCGGCACGCGGGCGTGCACGCGCGTACCGTCCACCTCGTGCGCGGAGGTCAGGACCTGCCCGTCCGAGTGGATCCGCGCGAGCAGGTCCCCTCGTGTGTACGGCAGCAGCACCTTCACCTCGACGTCCGGGTGTTCGAGCAGCGCGGCGAGGTGCTCGCGCAGATCGTCGAGTCCCGCGCCGCTGCGCGCCGAGACGAACACCGCGTCGGGGAGCAGGGCACGCAGTTCGGCGACGGTCAGCGGGTCTGCGGCGTCGACCTTGTTCACCACGATGAGCTCGGGCGGCGGCGGCGCGTCGGACTCGCGCAGCACGTCGGTGATCACCTCGCGCACCGCCTTGATCTGGTCGGTCGGCAGCGGGTCGGACCCGTCGACGACGTGCAGCAGCAGGTCCGCGTCCGTGACCTCCTCGAGGGTCGACCGGAACGCCTCGACGAGCTGGGTCGGCAGGTGCCGCACGAACCCGACGGTGTCGGTGAGCACGTACTCGCGCCCGTCCGGGAGTTCGGCCCGGCGGGTGGTCGGATCGAGCGTCGCGAACAACGCGTTCTGCACCAGCACACCGGAACCGGTGAGCTTGTTGAGCAGGCTCGACTTGCCGGCATTGGTGTAGCCGACGATCGCGACCGACGGGATGCGGTTGCGCATCCGCCGGGTGCGTTTGGTGTCGCGAACGGACTTCATCGCCTTGATCTCGCGGCGCAGCTTGGCCATCCGCTCGCGGATACGGCGACGGTCCGTCTCGATCTTCGTCTCGCCGGGACCACGCAGGCCCACGCCCCCGTTGCTGCCGGCACGGCCACCGGCCTGCCGCGACATCGATTCGCCCCAGCCTCGCAGCCGCGGCAGCATGTACTCCATCTGCGCGAGCGATACCTGCGCCTTGCCCTCGCGGGAGGTCGCGTGCTGGGCGAAGATGTCGAGGATCAGCGCGGTGCGGTCGATGACCTTCACCTTGACGATCTTCTCCAGGGCGGTCAGCTGCGCGGGGGTGAGCTCGCCGTCGCAGATGACGGTGTCGGCGCCGGTGGCCAGAACCACCTGGCGCAGTTCCTCGGCCTTGCCGGAACCGATGTAGGTCGCGGCGTCGGGACGGTCCCGGCGCTGGATCAGGCCCTCGAGCACCTGGGAACCGGCGGTCTCGGCCAGGGCGGCGAGCTCGGCGAGACTCGCCTCGGCCTGAACCGCGGTGCCTCCGGTCCAGACCCCGACGAGCACGACCCGTTCGAGGCGCAGCTGCCGGTACTCGACCTCGGTGATGTCCTCGAGTTCGGTGGACAACCCAGCGACGCGGCGCAGGGCGCTGCGGTCCTCGAGTTGCATCTCGCCGACCGACGGGTCGGCGGCGGCCCAGCCGGGGACGCGGTCCGTGTCGCCGGTGGCCGATTCGTTTCGTCGTGTGTTCGTCATACACGACCATCGTCCCACTTCGGGCGCGCGGACGCATGCGACTTTCCCGGTGTCCGCGCAGGGCGAAACCGTGCGACGACGCGGCGTCGCCGTGACAGTCAGTCCAGGCCGTCCCACCAGTGATCGCCGATCGTGCCCGACGCGACCAGCACCGAGGGGCCACGCAGCGCGGCCCGGCCGTCCTCGAGGCGCACCTGCACCGCCCCGCCGGGGACGTGCACCCGGACGGTGCCGGAGTCGGCGCCGTCGAAGCGCAGCGCCGCCGCGGCGGCGGCGACCGTGCCGGTGCCGCAGGACCGGGTCTCGCCCACCCCCCGCTCGTACACCCGCATGTCCACCGCGCCCGCGGCGATCGGGGTGAGGAACTCGATGTTGACGCCCTGGGGAAAGAAGCCGGGGTCGAAACCCGGACCGGACAGGTCGAGGGCGGCCAGGGTCGCCGCGGTCAGGTGCGGATCGACGCAGGCCAGATGCGGGTTCCCGACGTCGATGCCCAGACCGCGGTACACCCGGCCTTCGATGGTCGCGGTCGACTCCCCCAGCTCGCGCACCACGCCCATGTCGACGGTGACGTCGCCGTGCGTCGCGTCGGCGCTGTGCACCTGCACCGGCTTGCCGCCGGCGCGACTGCCGACGACGAACGCGTCACGCGATTCGAACCCGCCGGCGGTGACGAAGTGCGCGAACACCCGCACCCCGTTGCCGCACATCTCCGCGATCGACCCGTCGGCGTTGCGATAGTCCATGAACCAGTCGTCGGCGGCCGTCCCCTCCGGCAACGCGGGCAGGACCCCCGCGTCGACGAGCGCCCCGGCCCGCGCCACCCGCAGGACCCCGTCGGCGCCGAGACCACGACGACGGTCGCACAACGCCGCCACCCGCTTCGGCTCGAGGGAAATCCGCACCTCCGGATCGGGAAGGATCACGAAGTCGTTCTCGGTGCCGTGGCCCTTGCTGAAGTCCATGCCGCCACCTTAACGACGGTCCGCCCCGGCGAGAACTCGAAGCGCCGCGTCCCGCAGCGCAGGATCGGCGCCGTCGATCCAGTGCACCCGTGGGTCCCGGCGGAACCACGAGCGTTGCCGGCGCACATAGCGCCGGGTGCCGATGAAGGTGCGCTCCCGCGCGTGTGCGAGGTCGCACTCCCCGGCCAGGTACTCGAGTACCTGCGCGTACCCGATCGCCCGGCGAGCCGTGACCCCCTCGCGCAGCCCCCGTTCGCACAGCGCCGCGACCTCGTCGACCAACCCCTGCTCGAACATCCGGTCCGTGCGCCGCGCGATCCGGTCGTCGAGCGCCGCGGTGTCCCGGTCCACCCCGAGCACGACCGTCCCCCATCTGGGTTCGCCGATCTGCGGCTGCGACGCCGCGAACGGCGCCCCGGTGAGTTCGACGACCTCGAGTGCGCGGACCATGCGGCGACCGTCGGTGGGCAGGATCGTCGCCGCGGCCACCGGGTCGGCCCGGCGGAGCGCGTCGTGCACCGCGGCCACCCCCTCGTCGGCGAGCAGCGCCTCCCACTTGGCGCGGACCTGCGGATCCGTCGCGGGGAACTGCCACTCGTCGAGGAGCGCCTGGACGTACATCATCGAGCCGCCGACGATGATCGGCACGACGCCGCGCGACCGGATCGCCTCCACGTCGGCGGTCGCGGCCTGTTGATACCGCGCGACCGTGGCAGTCTCGGTGACGTCGAGGACGTCGAGCTGATGATGGGCGATGCCGCGGCGCTCGCCGACGGCGAGCTTGGCGGTGCCGATGTCCATGCCGCGGTACTGCTGCATCGCGTCGATGTTGACGATCTCCCCGCCGAGTTCCTCGGCGAGATCCAGGCCCAGGTCGGACTTTCCGGTGGCCGTCGGGCCGACGACGGCGACCGGGCGGACGGGGTCGACGCTCACGGCCGCCACATCCCCACGTGGTATCCGACCCCGTACGGCGCGCTGCTGTGGGTCGTGGCGGCCGACGCCGGTCCCTCGGGACCGAACACCGCGGCCAGCACCTGCCAGGCCGCGCGGCCGTCGCAGACCGTTTCGGCGCAGAGTGCCGGGTCGAGCGCGGCGAGGGCGGCGACGTCGCCGACCGCGAGGGCGACGCCGAGCGCCTCGTCCAGGTTCTGCGCCTCGGGACGGTAGGAGCCGGGAGACTTCGCGGTGAGCGTGGCGGGACCGTCGGCCACCACGAGCAGTGCCGTCGGGGTGCGGTCCGCGTCCAGGGTGCTGCGCAGCTGCCGCCCGAGCCGGGCGCAGTCCTGCGGGGTCGTCCCGGCCGGCACGACGTGCGTGGTGGCGCGCACGACCGGTGCGGTCCGGTCGCGCAGCCAGCCCGCGATCAGCGCCGGCAGCGGCAGCTGCGGATCGGGGGTCCCCGTGGCCGCCGGCCCGAGCGCGACGACCAGGTCGACGCCGAAGCCACGGAACGTTCCGACGGCGGTGTCCGGGACGTCCGTGGCGTCCGTGCCCGCACCGACGACGACCCACCGTGCCGCGGCACGCAGCTCCGTCCCGACGGCGAGCACGGCGGCGCGCAGGTCGGCGGTCTCGGCGGCCGCGGAGCCGGTCAGCTCGGGAACGAGCAGGGGCGGGGACGGCACGAACGCCGCGGCGATCAACACACGGGCCACCGTAGTCGACCCGACCCGCCGACTCGCGGCCGTGCGACCTGTTTCAATAGTGGGCGGGCGTGGTCTCGGAGCGACCTCCGCGGCCCGACCACGCGAACCAATGCGACCAGGCAGCCGTGCCGCGCGGCAGAGATGAGGACCGATGACCGACCCGAACGCAACCCAGGAATCCCGCGCTCCGAAGCCGGGCGCCCCCAAACCGGGTCGGCAGCGGCCGGCCGCCGAGACCTCGGCTCCCAAACCGCACCCGGCTGCCCATCCCCACCCGCAGCCCACCGTTCCGGCCAGCGATCCGAGCCGGTGGGGCCGCGTCGACGAGGACGGCACGGCGTGGGTGAAGACCGCCGAGGGCGAGCGGTGCATCGGGTCCTGGCAGGCGGGCGACGCCGCCGAGGGTCTGGCCCACTTCGGCCGCCGATACGACGACCTCGCGACCGAGGTGGCAATTCTCGAGTCGCGGCTGAGTTCGGGCACCGGCGATGCGAAGAAGACCCGGGCGGCCGCCCAGGCGCTCGCGGAGTCCCTTCCCACCGCCGCGGTGATCGGTGACCTCGATACCCTCGCCGCACGGCTTGCGGCGATCGTGGCGGACTCCGAGAAGGCGGCTCTCGCCGCGAAACAGGAGAAGGAGCACCAGCGGGCAGCGGCCACCGCCCGCAAGGAGGCCCTCGCGGCGGAGGCCGAGCAGATCGGCGCCGAGTCGACGCAGTGGAAGGCCGCCGGTGACCGGTTGCGGGAGATCCTCGAGGAGTGGAAGACGATCCGCGGCGTGGACCGGAAGGTGGACGACGCGCTGTGGCGGCGTTATTCGAAGGCCCGCGAGGCGTTCAACCGACGGCGTGGCGCGCACTTCGCCGAACTGGACCGTGAGCGTGCCGCCGCACGGGCCCGCAAGGAGGAACTCGTCGCGCGGGCCGAGGACCTGCAGGACTCGACGGACTGGGGGGCGACGGCGGCCGCGTTCCGCGAACTGCTGGCGGAGTGGAAGGCGGCCGGCCGCGCCCCGCGCGAGGCCGACGATCAGCTGTGGAAGCGGTTCAAGGGCGCCCAGGACGTGTTCTTCGCCGCCCGCAACGCCGCCGCCTCGGAGCGGGACGCCGAGTTCGAGGAGAACGCGCGGGCGAAGGAGGCGCTGCTGCAGTCGGCGGCGTCGATCGATCCGTCGGCGGACATCGACGCCGCCCGGGCCCGGCTTCGCGAACTGCAGGACCGGTGGGAGGAGATCGGCAAGGTCCCGCGGGAACGTATGCACGACCTCGAGAGTCGTCTGCGGGCGATCGAGAAGCGGGTCCGCGAGGCCGCCGAGTCCGAGTGGCGGCGCACCGACCCGGAGGCGCTGGCCCGTGCCGCCCAGTTCCGGGAGCGTGTGCGCCAGTTCGAGGAGCAGGCGGCCAAGGCCACCGCGGCGGGCCGCCCGAAGGACGCCGAGAGCGCCCTCGCGCAGGCGCAGCAGTGGCGGGAGTGGGCCGACGCCGCGGAAGGTGCCGTCGGGGAGCGGTGAACCCCGGGCACGACCGAACCCGGACACGACCGAACCCGGACACGACCGAACCGCGAGCACGACCGAACCGCGAGCACGACCGAGCCCGGACACCACGGTGCCCCCGGCTCGTTCGAGCCGGGGGCACCGTGGTTCGTGCGGTTCCGGGACGATCAGTCGTCGAGCAGGCCCTTGTTCTCGTCCCGGGCGGCGGCGTCCCGCAGCTCCGCCTCGGCGGCGAGCTGGAGCGCGGTGCGCGTCCACACCACCTTCGCCCAGTGGAAGGTGAGCACCATGACGGCGAACCAGCCCAGGATCAGGCCGATGCCCGGTCCCGCTCCCGGGTCGCCGACGGGCAGGGTCTGCCGGGTCCAGATCGAGAGCATGCCGAACACGATCGACACCGCGGAGCCGGCCAGCGCCAGCCACGCCAGCACCCATCGGCGGGTGACGAGCGCCAGGATGGCGAAGATCGAGCCGAAGACCAGGGCGAGCCACACGAAGATGCGGGACGGCAGGGCAATGGACTCGGCGGTCGCATCGGGGGCGAAGGACAGCACCTCCCACCCGTTGGCCGCCCCGGCGTGGGGCAGGCTGAACGAGCCGAGCAGCACGAGCACCCCGACCGCGACGACGAGCGCCCGGGCGCCCGGGTCGATCTCACCGGCGATCTTGCGTTCGGCCGCTTCGAGGTCGGCACGGACTTCGTCCATCGGATCCCTTCCGTCGTTCCCGGCACCGTCGCCGGGGGTCCTGCCCTCGTCGGGGCCGCCCGCCGTCATGCCCCGCATCCCGTCCGGGCCGGAAGCGGTTCGGGCGCACCGATCTGCGGGAGACCGAGTCCGACACCGATGGGTGGTGTCTTGGGTGTGCGGCCCTGCTCGAACCGGTCGCCCGCGCGGGTGCGCCGGTGGGTCAGGATCGGGGTGTCCGCGACGAGATGATGGGGAGCGGCCTCGCTGACCACGACGGTGACGATGTCGCCGGGGCGGACCGCACGGTCGACGTTCCCCTCGGGCCGGAAATGCACGAGCCGGCCGTCCCGGGCGCGACCGCTCATGCGGGCGGTCTCGGCATCCTTGCGGCCCTCCCCCGCGGCGACGAGCAATTCGACCTGAGCACCCACGAGCGCGCGGTTCCCCTCGAGGGTGATCCGTTCCTGCAGGGCGATGAGTCGTTCGTACCGTTCCTGGACCACGGCCTTGGGCAGCTGGTCGTCCATCTCCGCGGCGGGAGTGCCGGGACGCTTGGAATACTGGAACGTGAAGGCGCTGGTGAAGCGGGCCTTCTCGACGACGTCGAGGGTCTCCTGGAAGTCGTCCTCGGTCTCGCCGGGGAATCCGACGATGATGTCGGTGGTGATCGCCGCGTGCGGCATGGCCGCGCGCACCTTCTCGATGATCCCGAGGAATCGCTCCTTGCGGTACGACCGTCGCATCGCACGCAGGACGCGGTCCGAACCCGACTGCAGCGGCATGTGCAGCTGCGGGCACACGTTCGGGGTCTCGGCCATCGCCTCGATGACGTCGTCGGTGAACTCCGCGGGGTGCGGGGAGGTGAACCGGACCCGTTCGAGGCCCTCGATGTCGCCGCACGCGCGCAGCAGCGCGGCGAACGCGCCCCGGTCCCGGGGCTGCTCGGGGTCGGCGAACGATCGGCCGTAGGAGTTGACGTTCTGCCCGAGCAGGGTCACCTCGAGCACGCCCTCGTCGACGAGCGCGCGGACCTCGGCGAGGATGTCACCGGGCCGGCGGTCCACCTCCTTGCCGCGCAGCGACGGGACGATGCAGAAGGTGCAGGTGTTGTTGCAGCCGACGGAGATCGACACCCACCCGGCGTAGCTGGACTCGCGCCGGGCCGGCAGGGTCGAGGGAAACGCCTCGAGGGATTCGAGGATCTCCACTTCGGCGCGGCGGTTGTGCCGGGCACGATCGAGCAGTGCCGGCAGGTTGCCGATGTTGTGCGTGCCGAACACGACGTCGACCCACGGCGCCTTCTTCACGACGACCTCGCGGTCCTTCTGGGCGAGGCACCCGCCGACGGCGATCTGCATGTCGGGCTTGGCATCCTTGACCGGCCGGAGATGGCTCAGGTTGCCGTAGAGCTTGTTGTCGGCATTCTCACGCACCGCGCAGGTGTTGAAGACCACGAGGTCGGCGGCCGCACCCGGCCCGGCCTTGACGAATCCGGAGTCCTCGAGCAACCCGGACAGCCGCTCGGAGTCGTGCACGTTCATCTGGCAGCCGTAGGTGCGCACCTCGTAGGTGCGGGCGGCGGCCTCGCCGGTCGCGTCGAGGGCGGCCGGGGCGTTGGGGGGTTCACGGTCGATCGATGACACGTCTCAGCCTAGCTCACGGACCCGGCCGGCCCCGCAGTGGGCCGAGGGAAACAACGCCAAGGGAGACAACTTAGTCCATCGCCCGTCGCCGCGGGGCGAACCGGCTCCGGCCTTTCGGCGCCGACCGTAAATTTTCCATTACGCAGTCCGAACTCGGCTTCCGAAAGTTGCTGCACGGCGGCACGGGCAGCATAGGGTTCTGACCATGACACCAGCGGCGGTCGAATCCGAGAAGCCCTCCGGCTCGACGGGCGGCGCACCCCCGATGATCTCGATGTCGGAGGTGCAGAAGCACTTCGGAGCCCTGCACGTGCTGCAGGACATCAATCTGGACGTACCTGCGGGGCAGGTCGTGATCGTGGTCGGGCCGTCCGGGTCCGGCAAGTCCACCCTGTGCCGGACCATCAACCGGCTCGAGCCGATCGACTCGGGTGAGATCCGGGTGGACGGCAAGGTGCTCCCCGCGGAGGGCAAGGCGCTCGCGGCGCTGCGCGCCGACGTGGGCATGGTGTTCCAGTCGTTCAACCTGTTCGCGCACAAGACGATCCTCGAGAACGTCATGCTCGCCCCGGTGAAGGTCCGTCGCAAGGGCAAGAACGAGGCCAAGGAGCAGGCGCTGCAGCTTCTCGACCGGGTCGGCATCGCCAACCAGGCGGAGAAGTACCCCGCCCAGCTCTCGGGCGGGCAGCAACAGCGCGTCGCGATCGCGCGGGCCCTGGCGATGAACCCGAAGGTCATGTTGTTCGACGAACCGACGTCGGCGCTGGATCCCGAGATGGTCCAGGAAGTGCTCGACGTCATGACGTCCCTGGCCCGGGAGGGCATGACGATGCTCGTGGTGACCCACGAGATGGGTTTCGCCCGCAAGGCCGGCAACCGCGTGCTGTTCATGGCGGACGGGCAGATCGTCGAGGACACCGATCCCGACACGTTCTTCACCGCGCCCAAGTCCGCCCGCGCCCAGGATTTCCTCGGCAAGATCCTCAGTCACTGACCCGGCGTCGCTGCCGCATCCGGCGGCACCACCCACAACACGGAGGTACTCGATGAGAATCACCCGCTCGGTTCGCCTGGGCATCGGCGCGATCGCCGTCGCTGTGCTCGCCACCGCGTGTGGCGGAGACGAGCAGCGCAGCGTGTCGCAGTCCGCCGAGAGCGGCTCCCTCGTCGTCGGCATCAAGTTCGACCAGCCCGGACTCGGGTTGCGCAACCCCGACGGCACCTTCAGCGGGTTCGACGTCGAGGTCGCGAAGTACGTCGGGCAGCAGCTGGGGGTGGCGCCGGAGAACATCGAGTTCAAGGAGGCTCCGTCCCCGCAGCGCGAGACGCTCATCGAGAACGGTGAGGTCGACTACATCGTCGCCACCTACTCGATCACCGACGCGCGCAAGGAGAAGGTCGACTTCGCCGGGCCGTACTTCGTCGCGGGCCAGTCGCTGCTCGTGCGGGCCGACAACACCGACATCACCGGACCGGAGTCGCTCAGCGGCGGTAAGCGGCTGTGCTCGGTGGCCGGTTCCACTCCCGCCCAGAACGTCAAGGACACCTACGCGCAGGATGTGCAGCTGCAGGAGTTCGACACGTACTCCGCCTGCGTCGAGGCGCTGCGCAACGGCGCGGTCGACGCCGTGACCACCGACGACATCATCCTCGCGGGTTACGCGGCGCAGTACCCGGGGCAGCTGAAGGTCGTGGGCGAGCCGTTCACCGAGGAGCGCTACGGCATCGGCCTGGCCAAGGGTGACACCGAGTCCCGCACTCTGCTCAACGACGCGATCGAGGAGATGATCGCGAGCGGTGCCTGGCAGGCGGCCCTCGAGTCCACCGTCGGCCCGTCCGGGTACCCGTTGCCGGAGCCGCCGCAGGTCGACCGCTACTGACCGTCCCATGCCGTCCGGCCGGCCCGTGCGACGACTCGTCGCGGGCCGGCCGGACCCCAGTCCCCGATCGGTGGAGTTGACCTGTGGATCTGTTGAGCAAGTACGGCGACGAGTTGATCGACGCCTTCTGGACCACTGTGCAATTGACGGTGCTCTCGGCGATCGGCGCGCTGATCCTCGGAACGATCCTCGCCGGGATGCGCGTGTCCCCGGTACCGGTGGCGCGGGCGGTCGGCACCGTGTACGTGGGGATCTTCCGCAACACCCCCCTGACGCTGATCATCATCTTCTGTCTCTTCGGCTTGTCGCAGACGCTCGGCATCAGCCTGGCACCGCAGTCGTCGCCGACGTTCCTGGTGGACAACAATTTCCGGCTCGCCGTGCTGGGACTGAGCGTGTACACCGCGGCGTTCGTCTGCGAGTCGCTGCGCTCGGGCATCAACACCGTGAACGTCGGGCAGGCCGAGGCAGGCCGCTCCCTCGGGTTGACCTTCGGCCAGAATCTGCGCCTGATCGTGCTGCCTCAGGCGTTCCGTGCGGTGATCGCCCCCCTCGGTAGCGTGCTGATCGCCTTGACCAAGAATTCGACGATCGCGTCCGTCATCGGCGTCTCGGAGGCCTCCCTGTTGATGAAGACCATGATCGAGAACGAGGCGCAGATCTTCGTCATCGGCGGCATCTTCGCCCTCGGCTTCGTGATCCTGACCCTGCCCACGGGCCTGCTGTTCGGCTGGCTGAGCACGCGATTCGAGGTGTCCCGGTGAGCACCGGCCGCGCAACCGTCCTCTACGACGCTCCCGGTCCCCGGGCGCGAACCCTCTACCACGTCGCCTCGGCGGCGGTGGCCGTGCTGCTCGTCGCCGTCGGCTACTTCGTCTACCGGGCGCTCGACGACAAGGGTCAGCTCACCAGCGACAAGTGGGACCCGTTCCTCGAATCGAGTTCGTGGACCACGTACCTGATCCCCGGCATCCGCGGCACCCTCGTCGCCGCGGCGATATCGATCGTGCTCGCCCTGCTTCTCGGGGCCGCACTGGGCATCGGCCGGCTCTCCGATCACCGGCCCGTGCGCGCCGTGTCCGGGTTCGTCGTCGAGCTGTTCCGGGCGATCCCGGTGCTGATCCTGATGATCTTCGCCTACCAGCTGTTCGCCGAGTACCAGGTCTTCCAGTCGGAGTATCTGGCACTGGCGGCGGTGGTCACCGGCCTGACCCTCTACAACGGCTCGGTGATCGCCGAGATCGTGCGTGCCGGCATCCGGTCCCTGCCCCGCGGACAGACCGAGGCCGCTTCGGCGCTGGGCATGCGCAAGAGCCAGATCATGCGCCTGATCCTGCTGCCGCAGGCCGTCACCGCGATGTTGCCGGCGATCGTCTCGCAGATGGTGGTGGCCCTGAAGGACTCCGCACTCGGTTACCTCATCGGCTACGTCGAAGTCGTGCGATCCGGTCAGCAGCTCGGTGCGTTCTTCGGCAACTACCTGCCGTCGCTGCTCGTGGTGGCGGCGATCATGATCGTGCTCAACGGCGCGTTGACGATCCTCGCGACCCGGCTCGAACGTCGCCTGCGCACCGGGCGCAAGAACCGGGCCGCGATGCCGGAGGCCGACGAGAACGCGCCCGACAACGTGCTGTCCGGCATGACCGTGCCCGGGGTGGACATCACGAGCGACCACGACAAGCGCCGGTAACGCGTCAGTCGGCGGCGAATTCGCCGGGCCCGGAATCGTGCCCGGCGAGTTCGTTGCGGACCACCTCGAAGGCCAGGCCCTGCGGGTATCCCCGGCGGGCGAGCATGCCGACCAGCCGTCGCACCACCTTGTCCCGCTCCGCAGCGATCTCGCGCCGGTCGCCCTCCGTGGGCAGCGGCGGTTGGGTGCGCAGCTTCTTGCGCACCAGTTCGGTGGCACGGGCGCGCTCGTCGTCGCCGTCGATCTGCTCGAGTGCCTCCGCGGCCTCGACCTGCCCGATTCCCTTGCGGCGCAGCTCCATGGCCAGGGCACGTTTGCCCTTCCCGGCGTACAGGTGGCGGGAGCGTACCCACTGCTGGGCGAACTCGGCGTCGTCGACGAGACCGACCTCCGTCAACCGGTCGAGGGTCCGCTCGGCGACGTCCGCGGCGAAGCCCTTCTGTTCGAGCTTCGCGGCGAGTTCGGCGCGGCTGCGAGCCCGGTCGGTCAGCAGACGGAGGCACAGGTCCTTGGCCTGTGCCTCCGTTCCACCACCGGGCCGGTCGCCGCCGCGCCGGTCACCGCGACGGGAGTCGCCGTCCAATGCCCGACTCAGAAGTCGGCGGGCTCGTCGGCGTTCTCGGCGGTGATATCCGCCCCGATCCCGAGCTTCTCCTTGATCTTCTTCTCGATCTCGTCCCGGATGTCGGTGTTCTCGAGCAGGAACTTGCGGGCGTTCTCCTTGCCCTGACCGAGCTGATCGCCCTCGTAGGTGTACCAGGAGCCGGACTTGCGGATGAAGCCCTGCTCGACACCCATGTCGATGAGCGAGCCCTCCTTACTGATGCCGTGGCCGTAGAGGATGTCGAACTCGGCCTGCTTGAAGGGCGGCGACACCTTGTTCTTGACGACCTTGACGCGGGTGCGGTTGCCCACCGCATCGGAGCCGTCCTTGAGGGTCTCGATGCGCCGCACATCCAGTCGCACCGACGCGTAGAACTTCAAAGCCTTACCGCCGGTGGTCGTTTCGGGTGAATTGTGAACCATTACACCGTCGACGAAGTAGTTGTGGTTGCCCTCGACCTCGATATCGAAACGGCTCATCGACCGGGTCGGCGGCTTCACGTGCACGTCGAGCACACGCGAGGGGACGAGCCGCTGAGTCGGCTCCACGAATTCGGGAGCCACGATGCCGAGACCGCGGAAGCGGGGCAGCAACTTGTACTCCATCGAAGGGGCCATGTACGGCGCAACGATCTCCTGGAACTTCGCGGAGGCCGACGTGGAGAAGACCAGCACGGCCTTCTGCGCGGCGCCGGCGAGTCGCAGCCGAACGTCGAGTCCGTGGACATCTCGCAGGTAGTCGCGCAGACGTGCGCGCGAGCCCTCGCTCATGGCCTCCACACAGATCTCGATACGGCCACTTCCATCCTCGGTACGCTGCTGCACTCCCTTGGAACGCACAGAGAACGACCCGTCGTCCATGTACCAGACCGCCAGCGCAAGCGGTGTGAGCGACTTCAGATACTCCTCCGAGAGAAACTTCTTGCCGTCCCCGAGGTACACGGCGCGCTGCAGCTCCGCCAGCTCGGGCAGCGGCGTGAAGTCGACGAACTTCGCACCCTTGTCGTTCTCCCGCACGGAGTGCCCGATGTTGCCGAGCAGATTCGTCTTCCAGTCGAGGTACGCGTGTTGCGCAGGACCGTGCCCCATGCGGAAGCGAACGCCGTTGCGGTCACGCCGGTTCGGGGAGAGATTGCCGTCCCCCATCAACGAGCCCAGGACGATCTGGAACTGCTGGTCGCTCAGGCGATGCGGTTCCATCGAGAGGACGCGGTCACCGGCGATGATCTCACCGGCAGGGGTCCACCCTCCCGGTGTACGGATGAGATGGTTCGGAGTCGCGGCGAACTGAGACCGACCGTTCCCTCCGGACTTCTCCACAGTGAACTGCAGGAAATGGTCGGCACGGCCGTTGTCGAACCAGTTCACGATCCGGCGCGGCACGATGCTGTCGGTGTCGGGATCGTA
Source organism: Rhodococcus sp. P14 (assembly GCF_000256505.1). Classification (NCBI taxonomy): domain Bacteria; kingdom Bacillati; phylum Actinomycetota; class Actinomycetes; order Mycobacteriales; family Nocardiaceae; genus Rhodococcus; species Rhodococcus sp. P14. The sequence goes on from NZ_AJFC01000058.1 coordinate 16,994, forward strand.
GGACATCACCTCGACGTCCATCTTCTGGTTGACGATCTTGCCGATCTTCTCCGTCGTGCCGTCGGCCAGCTGGACCCGGGTGCCGTAGGAGAAGCACCCGAACATGACGCCGATCTTCTCGCGCAGCTGGTTGATGAAGATCGCGGTGGTGCCGGAGTTGTTGAGCGCGCCGGTCATCTTGCGCAGTGCCTGGCTCATCAGGCGGGCCTGCAGTCCGACGTGGCTGTCACCCATCTCGCCCTCGATCTCGGCGCGCGGCACCAGGGCCGCCACCGAGTCGACCACGATGATGTCGAGCGCGCCGGAACGGATCAGCATGTCCGCGATCTCGAGTGCCTGCTCACCGGTATCCGGCTGCGACACGAGCAGGGCGTCGGTGTCGACGCCGAGCTTGCGGGCGTACTCCGGATCGAGAGCGTGCTCGGCGTCGATGAAGGCCGCGATGCCGCCGGCGGCCTGGGCGTTGGCGACCGCGTGCAGCGCGACCGTCGTCTTACCGGACGATTCCGGGCCGTAGATCTCGACGACCCGTCCGCGCGGGAGGCCACCGATGCCGAGCGCGACGTCGAGTGCGATCGAGCCGGTCGGGATCACGGCGATGGGCTGGCGGGACTCCTCCCCCAGGCGCATCACCGAGCCCTTGCCGAAGCTCTTGTCGATCTGCGCGAGCGCCAGTTCGAGCGCCTTGTCGCGATCGTGTGCCTGTGGTGCCATCGTGGTCCCCTTTTCGAGTCTCGTCTTGCTTGCCGATGACGTTAGAGTCCGGCACCGACAAGTTCGCCGTCCCGACCGGCGAGCGGCCGGATCTGTGGATGAATCGGACGCCTGTGGACTACTTCTCCACCACCCGCGCCCCAGCATAGGCGAACAATTGTTCGAACGGAACGGCGCGGCGGTTCACCGGCGTGCGGGCGGGACGTCGAATTCGTCGCACAGGGCCCGCCACACCTCGCGGGGTTCCTGCCCGGCCTCGATGGCCTCGGCGGCGGTGTGCCCGCCGAGGGAGAGCAGGACGTGGTCACGGAGCAGGGCGTCGCCACGCATCTGCCCGAACTCGTTGCGGACATACTCGTGGAATTCGGTCAGTCGCACCCGAGCCACGGTAGTCGCTCTCCGGCGTGGGCCCCGGCGCCCGGCGCCTGTCCCATCACCGCGCCCGCGTCACCGCACCCGCGTCACCGTACCTCGGGCACGACGCCGCGGCAGACGGCGATCGGGTCCTCGACCTGCGCTGCCGTCGCGGCGGCCAGGCGCGCCGACCGGGCGAAGCGCGGCTCGGCCAGCACGGTGTCCACAGCCGCCCGCAGTGCGCCCGGCTCGAGTGGCCGCACGACGACCGCGCTGCCCTGCCGGGCGGCCCGATTGGCCAGTTCCCACTGGTCGCCGCCGCCGGGCACCACCACGGCGGGCACCCCGGCGCTCAGCGCCTTGGCGAGCATCCCGTGCCCGCCGCCACACACCACCACGTCGGCCTGCTCGAGCAGCAGGTCCTGCCGGCCGTGCCCGGCCACGACACCGTCCGGCCAGGCCCGCTCGGGCGGCTCGAGCATCGCGACGACGATCCGCATCCCGGAGCCGCCGAGACCCGCGCACACGGCGTCGAGCAGGCCGGGCACGCCGGTGGCCGCGGTGGACGGCGCCACCATCACCAGGGGTCCGTCGCCGGCGGGCGGCTCCAGGACCTCGCGGGTGGGTTCCCACAGCAGCGGGCCCACGACGTGCGCCTGCGCGGGCCAGTCCGGTCGCGGCACCTCGAGGGCCGGAAGCGTGGCGACGAGCCGGGCTGCCGGTCCCGGATCCCGCGCGGCCAGGCCGATCCCGACGCGCGCCTGCGCCCGTTCGCGCTCCCCCTGCCGAATCGAGCGGGCGGTCGCCGCCCGCAGCACCGCGTCCCGCGCCCGGCCGCGCAGGCCGGTGCCGGGGGCGAGACCGCTCCCGACGGGCGGCAACCCCCGCGAGGGCAGATACAGCGGATGGGGCGACAACTCCACCCACGGGATGCCGAGACGTTCCGCGGCCATGCCGCCGCCGGCGGTGAGGACGTCCGAGACGACGAGATCGGGAAGCAGGGCGCTGAGCCCGGGCAGCATCTCCGCCGCGATATGCGCGGCGCGGGCATGGATGCGGGCGCCGGCATCGGCATCGTCGTCCTCCGGACGCGGCGCCAGGCCGGCGAGCGGGGCCAGGGTCACGCCGTCGAGGTCCAGGCCCAGCCACCGCTCGCCGGTGAACAGAACCGGGTCGTCGCCCGCCTCGGCCAGCCGCAGACTCAGGGCTATCGCGGGGATCGCATGCCCCGCGTCCGGCCCGGCCACCACTGCCACTCGCATCGATTCAGACTGCCACACCGGGTTCCCGCACTCTGCGGACAGCGAGGATCGGGCCGGCGGCGGGGCACCCGGACGTGCCGATCCCGTCGGCCCGCCCGGACGGTGCGACGAGGTCGTCGCAGGCGGGCACGTCGACGAGCACGCAGCGTGGCACCGTCCCCAGCCGACGTTCGTCGCGCACGCGCCCGTGATGCCGGGTCCGGCGGACGGCCGCTCCCCCACAGCGAGCGGGCAGGTCCCCGCACGGGTGGCTTCTTCGACGGTCGGCTCACCGATCGGTGGTCGGTCCCTTCGAAGACGGGTATGGCGGTCGCTTCCGGTGATCACTCCGTTCCGGTCGCCCCGGGCGAGCGGCCTTTCAGGGATACGCCGACCAGAACTGGAGCACCTGTTCGCGGGTGGTGACCGTTCCGTTCTCGATGATCAGCAGTTCGTTCCGGTCGAACGTGTAGCGCACAGGTCCCGACACGACCGTGAATCCGGCGGCGTCCGGGACGGCATCGGCCAGCTCGATGTCGGCGCCGTCGCCGAGTCGCAGACCCTTGTAGTAGAGGCCGTCGAAGCCGTTGCGGCACACCAAGACCCGAGATTCCGAAGTGCGCGCCACCGCGACGGCCTCGTCGGCAGCGTTGCAGCGCGGCCCGATGTCGTCGTCGAAGCCCCGGATACCTGCCTGCGCGACGGGGATGCGGTCCGGGCGGCTCTGTGGCGCGGCGGTGGTCGTCGGTGCGAGGGCGGAGGTGGTGATGTCGGTGATCTCCGCCGTGGCCGGGACGGACACCGAAGGAAGCGTGGCCGGGCCGGGGGTGTCGACCCGTCCGGTGGCCGAGATGCCGGCCCGCACGTCCGCGTCCTGCGAGCCGTCGCGGGCGAGCAGGATCCCGGTCAGTGCCCCGGCCAGCGTGACAGCCGCCACCACGCCCAGCAGCACGAGCAGCGGCCGCGGAGAACGCGCCCCCGGATGTCCGGACGCGGCAGGGGGCCCGGGAGACACCGGGGTGGCGGTCGACGCGGCGGAGACCGTCCGCGTCGGCTCGGTGACCGGCTCGTCGAGAGCGGCGCGCGCGGCTGCGGCCAGCGCGCCGCACGTGGGGAAACGATCCTCGGGCCGCTTGGCCATCGCGCGGGCGATCACCGCGTCGAGCGCGGGTGGTAGCTCGGGCCGCGCCGCGGTGGGACGTGGCGGGGCCAGATGCAGATGTGCGTGGACCAGATGCGCCGCCTCGGTTCCCGGGAAGGGGGGCCGCGCCGTGAGCAACTGATAGAGCGTGCACCCCAGGGCGTAGACGTCGGTGCGAGGGCCGGGCGGCCGTCCCTCGATCTGCTCCGGGGAGGCGTACTGCAGGCTGGCGACGAGGATGCCGGTCTCGGTGACCGCCGTGCTGCCGAGACTCTTGGCGATCCCGAAGTCCGCGAGCAGGACGCGCTCCGGTTCACTTCCGCTGCTCGGGGCGAGCAGGATGTTCGCGGGCTTGACGTCGCGGTGCAGCACACCGTGCGCATGCGCGTGATCGAGTGCCCGAGCGGTCTCGGACACGATGCGCACGGCGCGCGCCGGACGCATCGGCCCCTCTCGCAGAGCGCCCACCGCATCGGTGCCGTCCACGTACTGCATCGCAATCCACAACTGGTCGCCGACGTTGCCGCGGTCGTACACGGTGACGATGTTGGGATGTTCGAGCCGCGCGACGTGATCGGCCTCCCGGAGGAACCGGCTGCGGTTGCCGGGATTCGCGTTCGCCGACAGGTCGAGCAGCTTCAGTGCAACGAAACGCGGCAGGTTGGGATGCCGCGCCAGGTAGACGCTGCCCATGCCCCCGGTCGCGAGGCGGCGTTCGATGCGGTACCCGGCGAACACGGAACCGGGCTGCAATTCTCCCACGGTGTCGTCCACTCCCGAGTCCGTCGTGGCGCCCGCCCGACGGCCGTCTCAGAATATCGCGCACCGACGCAGGACCCGCACCCGAATGCTCCGAATCGGATCGCGGTGCTACCCGATGTCGCCCGAGGCGCGGCAGCGTCGCCCGCACCCGGCGTCGGTGGCCCGGTCGGCGGCAGGTGATCACGAGGGCACGAGGCACGCAGCCACCTGGCCGGTTCTGCCCGGCTGCCGGAGCCGGGCAGAACCGTGGGGTCAGCCCGCGTGCAGGAAGGGGTAGTCGGTGTAGCCCTCGGCGCCCGACGAGTAGAACAGCGCCGATTGCGGCTGGTTCTCCGGGTGCTCCCCCGCCCACCGCTCGACCAGGTCCGGGTTGGCGAGGACCGCCCGGCCCACGGCCACGGCATCGGCGTGGGCGGCCTCGATCAGCTCCACCGCTTCGTCCCGGGTGGTCGGCGAGCCGAAGCCGCTGTTGCCGATCAACTTGCCGCCGAACCGCCGGCGCAGCTCCTGCACCAGTTCGCCGGCCGGTTCCTTGTGCAGCACGGAAAGGTATGCCAGGCCCAGTGGACGCAGTCGATCGAGGAGGGCGCCGTAGGTGGCGAGGACGTCGTCGCGGTCGGTCTCGTAGGCGTCCTGGATGTTGTGCTCGGGCGAGATCCGCAGTCCGACCCGGCCGGGGCCGATGGCCGACGCCACCGCCGTGACCACTTCGACGACGAAGCGGGCCCGGTTCTCCGGAGAGCCGCCGTACTCGTCCGTACGCTGATTGGCGGCCGGTGAAAGGAACTCGTGCAGCAGGTAGCCGTTGGCGCCGTGGATTTCCACCCCGTCCAGCCCGGCCTCGATCGCCCGCCGCGCCGCGGCGACGAAGTCCTCGACGATCCCGCGCGCTTCGTCGGTGGTCAGCGCGTGCGGTATCGGGTACGGCTGCTTGCCCTTCTCGGTGTGTCCCACGCCGTCGATCGCAATCGCGCTCGGAGCGACGACCCGTCGGCCGCCGTTCACGTCGGGGTGGGTCACGCGTCCGCCGTGCATCACCTGCATCACGATGTGGCCGCCGCGGGCGTGCACCGCGTCGGCCACCCGTCGCCAGCCGGCCACCTGCGCGTCGGTGACGATTCCCGGCTGGCCGACGAAGGCCTGCGACTCGTGGTTGGGGTAGGTGCCTTCGGTGATGATCAGCCCCACGCTCGCCCGCTGCCGGTAGTGCTCGACCACCAGGTCGCCGGGAACACCCGACGGTCCGGACCGCAGCCGGGTCAGCGGGGCCATGACGACCCGATTGGCGAGCTCGAGATCTACGAGAGTGACGGATGTGAACAGGTCCATGGCAGGGGCAACGGGTGCGGGCACACCTGCGATTCCCGATCGGAGTGCGGCAGGTGTCACACCGGTCGCTGCCGGGGTCAGTCCGGCACGTCAGCCAGCACGTCACCGGCGACGGCGAGCGCCCTGGCCCGGTCACCGGGTACGAGTCCGATCCGGGTGCGGCGGTCGAGGATGTCGTCGACATCCAGGGCGCCCTCGTGGGTGACCGCGAACTCGAGTTCCGCCCGGCTGACGTCGAGTCCGGGGGCGATCGGCTCGAGCGCGTGCGGACCCGCGGCGAGCAGCGCAGCTTCGGTTCCGTAACGCCGCACCAGGTTCGGCGGGGCCGCGACGGTGCGCAGCACGCCGGGCGGGGCTGCGCCGACGAGGGCAAGCCGCGTGGTGCGGCACGGTCCGGCGCGCAGCCCGGCGGCCTCGACCGCCGCGTCGACGGCGTCCTGCGCCATCCGCCGGTAGGTGGTGAGCTTGCCCCCGACGATGCCGATCGGACCGTGCTCGGACCGCACGACGGCGTGCCGGCGTGACAGGTCCGCGGTGGCGTCCCCGATTTCGGTGCCCGGTGCGGACGAGTCGAGCAGCGGCCGCAGTCCCGCGAAGGCCCCGAGGACGTCGTTGCGGGTCAGGGGTGTGGCGAGGGCCGTGTTGGCGGTGTCGAGGAGAAAGTCGATCTCGTTGTCGGTGGCCTGCGGGACGTCCGGCAGCGGGCCGGGCGCCGGCTCGTCGGTCAGACCCAGGTAGATCCGGCCCGACTGGGCGGGCAGCGCGAAGACGAATCGGTTGGTGGCACCGGGAATCGGCACGGTCAGCGCGGCGGTCGGGTTGCCGAGGGCGGTGGCGTCGAGGACGAGGTGCGTGCCGCGGCTGGGCCGTAGCCGGATCGAAGGATCGACCTGTCCGGCCCACACGCCGGCCGCATTGATCACGGCGGCGGCCGCCACCCGGATCTCGGTGCCGGTGAGCGTGTCACGCAGGACGGCGCCGCCGGCGGTGACGGACTGCGCGTCGACGCGGGTGAGGATGCGGGCGCCGTGGGAGGCGGCGGTGCGGGCGAGCGCGACGACGAGCCGGGCGTCGTCGACGAGCTGACCGTCGTACGCGAGCAGGCCCCCGCGCAATCCGTCGCGCCGGACGGCGGGCACCAGGCCGGCGACGCGTCCCGCGCCGATGCGACGCGAGCGCGGCAGCACCGCGGACGGGGTGTGCGCGGAGACGCGCAGGGCGTCGCCGGCCAGGAACCCGGTGCGTACAAGTGCGGCCTCGCCGCGTCCCACCGACGGCAGCAGCGGCACCAGCTGCGGCATCGCCCGCACCAGGTGCGGCGCCGTGTGGGTCATGAGGATGCCCCGCTCGACGGCGCTCTCGCGGGCGATGCCGATGTTCCCGGTGGCGAGGTAGCGCAGTCCGCCGTGGACGAGCTTCGAGCTCCACCGGCTCGTGCCGAAGGCGAGATCGTGACGTTCGACGAGGACGACGCTCAGGCCGCGCGACGCCGCGTCGAGGGCGGCGCCCGTGCCGGTGACACCGCCGCCGACGACGAGCACGTCGACGGTGGGGTCGGCGGCGAGGTCGTCGAGTTCCCGGCGTCTGCGGGCGGCGTCGAGGGCACTGGAGGCAGGTCCGGTCACGGTCGATCCTCTCCGGCAGGTGCGAGGTAGGTGTCCACGGCGTGCGCCAGCTCGGTCAGCAGTGCCTCGCGGTCGACCACCTCGGCGATCATCCCGGCGGACTGCACGACCGACTGGGCGGTGAGCAGTACGAACGCGGCGAGCGCACGGACGTCGCCGCTGCGGACGGTGCCGTCGCGCTGACCGCGGGTGAGCGCACCGGTCAGCACCTCGAGGACCGCGTTCTGGCTGGTGCCGAGCCGGTCCACGATGTACGTCATGAGCAGGTCCGGATCCGATCGGAGGATCTTCTCGAACAGCGGGTGCGCGCCGATCTCGTCGACGGCCGTCACGACGGCCCGTACGATCCGCGGCCGGACGGGTCCCTCGCCGTCGAGATCCGGGAGTACGGCGCGGATCTCCCGGGTGAGCAGGTCCGCGACCAGGGCACGGGTGTCGGGCCAGCGGCGATAGACCGTGGGGCGGCTGACACCGGCGCGGCGTGCCACCTCGGCGAGGGTGGTGCGCCGCAGTCCGAAGTCGAGCAGGCAGGAGCGGGTGGCGTCGAGGATCTGATCCTCGACGGTCGTTGCCGGCGCACCCGACGACCGGAATTCTTCGTTACGGATAGACATTGTATGTAACACTGTAACGCATGACTGTGAGCTTCACACCCCGCCATCCGTCCGCTGCCGCCGAGATGGAGTGGGACGCGTGGGGTACGGCGGATCGCCGGAAGGAACTCGGCGACGGCGTCCGCACCCTGCTGCAGCAGGCCCTCGGCGTGGACACCCACCGGGCCCCGTCCCTGGCCGAGAGCGCGGTGCGACTCCTCCCCTCCCGCCTGGACACGCGGCACCGCCACGGCCTCGGCCGCATCGTCGGCCCCGGGCACGTCGGCGACGACGACGCGGCCCGCCTCCGTCACGCCGGCGGCAAGAGCACCCTCGACCTGCTGCGACGACAGGACCCGGGACCGCAGGATGCTCCCGACGCGGTGGTGCGGCCCGGCAGCCACGACGAGGTACTCGCCGTACTCGACTACTGCGCCGGCGAGGCGATCGCCGTCGTCCCGTTCGGCGGCGGCACCAGCGTCGTCGGCGGCCTGGACCCGGTGCGCGACGGATTCGACGCCGTCGTCGCCGTGGACCTGCAACGGATGAATGCGCTCACCGATCTCGATCCGGTCTCCGGCGTGGCGACGCTGCAGGCCGGCGCCACCGGACCACAGGTCGAGGAACTGCTCGGCGCCCACGGCTTCTCGCTCGGGCACTTCCCGCAGAGCTTCCGCCACGCGACCGTGGGCGGGTTCGCCGTGACCCGGTCCTCCGGCCAGGCATCGGCGGGCTACGGCCGGTTCGACGACATGGTCGAGCATCTCGTCGTCGCGACGCCGAGCGGTACCGTGCGCGCAGGGCGCGCGCCGGCCTCGGCCGCCGGACCGGACCTGCGGCAGTTGTTCCTCGGCTCCGAGGGACTGTTCGGCATCGTCACCGAGGTCGGCGTGCGAATCCACCCGGTCCCCGCCGCGGTCGCCCGTCGCGCCTGGTCGTTCCCCGACTTCGCCACCGGTGCGGACGCCCTGCGCACCCTGGTGCAGACCGGCGCCGTCCCCACCGTGCTGCGTCTGTCGGACGAGTCCGAGACCGCCGTCAATCTCGCGCTGCACGAACACATCGGTTCGACCGCCCCCACCGGCTGCCTGGCCGTGACCACCGTCGAGGGCACCGCGGACCACGTGCGAGCCCGCGCCGCCGAGGTCGATGCCCTGCTCGCAGCCACGGGCGGCACCGACCTCGGCGAAGAACCGGCCCGGACCTGGGAGGACGGCCGGTTCGACGCACCGCACCTGCGCGACGCGCTGCTGGGGGCCGGGGCGCTCGCCGAGACCCTCGAAACCGCCACCACGTGGAGTAATCTGGCGCGGTTGCGGACCGCGGTGACCGACGCGCTCACCGCATCGCTGCAGGATCAGGGCACCCCGCCTCTGGTGCTGTGTCACATCTCGCACACGTACCCCACCGGGGCATCCCTGTACTTCACCGTCGTGTGCGCACAGGCGGACGATCCCCTCGCGCAGTGGTCGGCAGCCAAACGCGCCGCCACGGACGCGATCGTGACGGCCGGCGGCACGGTCACCCACCATCATGCCGTCGGCCGGGACCACCGGCCCTGGATGGCCGAGGAGATCGGCACACTCGGCACCGGCCTGCTGCGTGCGGTCAAGGACGCAATCGACCCGCGCGGCATCCTCAACCCTGGGAAGCTGCTGCCGTGATCGAATCCGTCACCGTCCTGACGAATCCGGCCGCGGGTCCGCGTACCGCGCGCGCGACCAGGGCTGCCACGACCCGGTTGCGCGAACGGGGCCTGCACGTCACCGAGATCGCCGGCGACACCCCGCAGCATTCGCTCGAACTGGTCCGGCGCACCGTGGCCGCCGGTACCGGGGCACTCGTCGCGGTCGGCGGGGACGGGCTCGTCTGGCTCGCCTGGCAGGCACTCGCGCAGAGCGGCATACCGCTCGGCATCGTCCCGGCCGGGACCGGGAACGATCTGGCCCGCGTCCTGCAGCTGCCGTCGGACCCGGTGGCCGCGGCCGACGTGGTCGCCGACGGGTCGACGCGGACGATCGATCTCGGCCGGGTCCGGGCGGCCGGCCGGCCGGACCACTGGTTCGGCACCGTGCTCGCCAGCGGCTTCGACTCACTGGTCACCGACCGCGCCAACCGGATGCGGCGGCCGCGCGGCCGACTGCGCTACAACGTCGCGATGGTCGCGGAACTGGCGCACCTGCGCTTGCTGCCGTACCGCATCACGCTGGACGACGGCGACCTCGAGGTGGCGGCGACGATGGTGGCCGTGGGCAACGCCTCGACCTACGGGGGCGGCATGCGCATCGCCCCGGCCGCACGTCTCGACGACGGTCTCCTCGACGTCGTGATCGTGACCTCGGCCAACCGGACCCGCCTGCTGCGCCTGTTCCCGACCGTCTACCGCGGCACCCATGTCGAGCTGGACGAGGTGACCGTGCGCCGCACCCGGCGAGTGCGGCTCGAATGTCCCGGCATCTCCGCGTACGCGGACGGCGAGCCGCTCGGCCCGCTGCCCGTCGACGTCGAGGCCGTACCCGGAGCCGGAGTCGTCCTCGTGCCCGGTGCTCAGCCCCCGAACGTGTAGAGCTCGAAACCGGCGGCCCGGTCGAAGCCGGGCAGCGCCGCGGTGGCCGACTCCACCTGCGCCCGGGCCTGGTCGATCACCGGGTCGGCCGCGAGCGCCTCGAGGTAGCGGCGATGCTCGGCGAGGGACGCGACGCCGGCCTCGACCGTGTCGGTGACGTCCACCGCGTGAGTCGGAGACGTCGTGTTCACCGCGACCCACCGCACCCCGGGCCACGGCGGCAGCCCCTGCTCGGCCAGCTCCGGGAAGATCCATTCGTTCGCCGCGTCGGCGACCGCGTCGAGCACGCTCAGTCCCAGGGCCCGATGGTCGGCACTGTTGAGGACACCGGGAAACCACGTGAGCCCGAAGTGGCCGGTCACCACCATCTCGGGACGGTGCCGCCGGATCGCCGCCGCAAGATCGCGACGCAGGTCCGGCCCGGCCACCAGGCGGCCGTCCGGGTGCCCGAGGAACTCCACCACCTCGACTCCGACGACGCGAGCCGACGCCCGCTCCTCCTGCTCACGCAGCGGCCCGCACTCGGCCGGCGGCAGACCCGCGATGCCGGCCTCACCGCTGGTCGCCAGCACGTACCGCACGTCCTTGCCCTGGCGGGTCCACCGCGCCACCGCCGAGGCCGCACCGTACTCGATGTCGTCCGGGTGCGCGGCGATCACGAGCGCACGCTGCCAGTCCTCGGGTACCGGTTCCATTCCTCTACTATCGCCGATCCCGGTGCGCCGGTGGGAGCCTCGCGCATACTGGATGTCGTGTCGTGGTCCGGACTCGTCGAAGCAGCGCTCGACGTGCATCTGACCACGACGGCTGCCGCCGTGGTGTTTGTCGTCCTCGCCGTCGGCGGTTTCACCGCGCTCGTCGCACGCCGTAGCCGCCGATGGCTCGTCGTGTGGGTTCCCGTGGCCGTCGTGTCCACGGTTGTGCTCGTGCTCGCGGCGGCCGTGCTCGTCGAGCAGGTGTGGCGACCGTTTCCGGACCGACTGCCGCGCTCGGTGTACGTGTGGTCCGGCCTGGCCGTCCTGGCAATCGCGCTCGGCGCCGGCCGCTGGGTCGTCCGGCACCGGGACCGGCAACCGCTGGCCGCGGCCGGTCTCGTCGTGGCCGTCGTAGCGGTGGTGGTGGCCGCCGCGGGGCAGGTCAACGCGGTGTACGACGCCTACCCGACGGTGCGTGCGGCTCTGGGTCTGAGCAACTACCGCACGGTGCCGCTCGCCGAGGCCTTGGGCTCGGCGGCGGCGACGATCGACCGGCGACCTCTGTCGGAGAACTGGACACCGCGCGGCGACCTGCCGGAAACCGGGGCGGTGACGACCGCACGGATACCGGGCGCTGTCTCCGGATTCCGTGCGCGGGACGCACGAATCTACCTCCCCCCGGCGTACTTCGCCGACCCGCGACCCGAACTGCCCGTGCTGGTGCTGCTGGCCGGCCAGCCCGGTGGCACCGAAGACTGGCTCGTCGGCGGACGGTTGACGCAGATCATGGATGCCTACGCGGCGGAGCACGACGGCCTCGCACCCGTCGTCGTGCTGGCCGACGGAACCGGCGGGCAGTTCGACAACCCGCTGTGCGTCGACTCGCATCTCGGCAACGTCGCGACGTACCTGACCGTCGATGTGCCGGCCTGGGTGCGCAGGCAACTGCAGGTCGACCCGGATCCGTCCGGATGGGCGATCGGCGGCTTCTCCTACGGCGGGACGTGCGCCCTGCAACTGGCGACCACCCGGCCCGACGTCTACCCGACCTTCCTCGACCTGTCGGGGCAGGCGGAACCCACCATCGGAGACCGGGACCGCACCGTCCGGGAGGTATTCGGCGGCGACGCGGCCGCCTTCGCGCGCAACAACCCGGCCGAGTTGCTGACGCGTAACCGGTACCCCGGATCGGCGGGTGTCTTCGTCGTCGGTCTCGACGACCGCGAATATCGCTCCGGGCTGGAGCAGCTGACGACAGCGGCCGCGGCCGCCGGAATGGACGTCCACCTGACGGAGCTTCCCGGCGCACACAGCTTCGCGGTGTGGTCCGCCGGATTGGAGAAGGAGTTGCCGTGGCTCAGCCGACGACTCGGCCTCGTCGCTCGATGACGGCGCGTGCCGGTGGGGTGCTGCGCCGGGCTCCGGTGTCCCTGACCCTGCTCGCGGTGTTCTGGGTGGCCGGACTCGTCACTGGTTCGGTGCTGCACGGCCCGTCGCGCGAGTTGGCCCTCCAGATCTCGCTGGGTACCGGCAGCATCGGCGAAGGCCGCGTATGGGTGCTGTGGACCTCCGGGCTGTTCGCCTCCGGTCTCGGCGAGTACATTCTGGCGACTGCGGCGATCCTTGCGGTGGCCGTGCCCGTCGAGAACCGGATCGGTGCCGGCAGGTTCGCGGTGGCCGCCGTGGTCTCGCAGGGCGCAGGTGCCACGCTCGCGCTCGTCGTGGCGCTGCTCGCGTCCTCCGTACCGAACTCGTGGGGATTCGAACTGCACGGTCACCTGATCGAGGACCCACTGCCGTGGATCCTGGGCGCCCTGCTCGCGGCCACCGCGGGGATGGGCACTCTGTGGCGTCGCCGTATTCGCACACTGGTGCTGGTGTTCCTCGTCACGACCGCGCTGTTCGCCGGCCACCTGCAGGACGTCACGCGCCTCTGCGCGGCGCTGACGGGGTTTTTCCTCGGTCCGGTGCTGTTCGGGCGGGCCGCCCGCGGGCCGGCACTCGGCGGCACGGTGCGGGAGCGCCGCACCCTGGTGGCGCTCGTCGTGGCGGCGAGCGTCCTCGGGCCCGTCCTCGCGGCGTTCTCGCCACACGCCATCGGCCCGCTGTCCGCGCTGCGCGAGCTGTTCGACCAGGTCCCCTATACCGCACGGGAGCTGGTCGACGTCTGCGCGGACCCGGCTCTGCGTGACGAGTGCCGCAAGGGGCAGCAGGCGCTGCGCTTGTCGGGCATCGGGCCCCTGGTGATGAACCTCATGCCGTCGGCGGTGCTACTGGTCGGGGCGGAGGGTCTGCGTCGCGGGCGCCGCGTCGCCTGGCTCCTGTCGGTATGGGGACACGTCGCACTGATCGCCGTGGCCGCAGTGAGCGTGATCGTGCAGATCACCGAGCAGGACGAGACCCGCTCACTGCTGTACGGCGCGCGCCGCAGCAGCTCGGTCTCCATGGAACTCGCACCGCTGCTCGCCCTTGTCGCGGTGCTCGTGCTGCTGCTGGCGACCCGGCGGTTGTTCGGCGTGCAGGCACCGCGCGGCACCTATCCCCGCGTGTGGCTGGGCACCGGGGCCGCCGCAGGCGTCGCCCTCGTCACCTATGTGGCGCTGGGAACGCTGCTCTCCGACGACTTCGACCGCGATCCGGGCATCGGCACGCTGCTGCGCGACGCGCCGCGACGGCTCGTGCCGCCTGTGTACCTGCAGTTGTTCGAACCCCCCGTACTGCCGCTGACGTCACCCGCCACACTGCTGTTCGAGTGGGTCGGAGTGCTCGTGTGGGTCACATTCTGCATGCTGATGCTCCGCAGCTTCGTGGTCCCCGCCGTCGGGCACGATCCCCGCGACGAGCTTCGCGTCCGTGCGCTGCTGCACCGCCCGGGGGGTAGTTCCCTGTCCTGGATGACCACGTGGAGCGGCAACCGGTACTGGTTCACCGCCGACGGCCGGCACGCCGTCGCCTACCGGGTGCACTCGGGTGTCGCGCTGACCACCGGTGACCCCGTGGGCAATCCGGCCGACCTCGAGCGGGCGGTCGACGAGTTCGCCACGTACTGTCTCGGCAACGGCTGGACCCCGTGCTTCTACTCGGTCGGGGAGGACACCGCCGCAATCGGCCGGGGTCACGGCTGGAGCTGCCTGCGGGTAGCCGAGGAGACGGTCGTGGCATTACCCGGCCTCGCCTTCAAGGGCAAAAAGTTCCAGGACGTGCGCACCGCCCTCAACCGCGCCGTCAAGGACGGAGTGCAGGCACGGTGGACGACGTTCGCCGAGGCTCCGCTGGCGGTGACGGAACAGATCGTGGCGATCTCCGAGGAGTGGGTCGCCGACAAGGGCCTCCCCGAGATGGGCTTCACCCTCGGCGGCCTCGAAGAACTGCGCGACCCGGAGGTGCGACTGCTCCTGGCGATCGACGCGGACGACCGCGTGCACGCGGTGACGTCGTGGCTGCCGGTCTACCGGGACGGCGCCCTGATCGGTCTGACGCTGGACTTCATGCGCCGCCGCTCGGAGGGATTCCGTCCCGCAATGGAATTTCTCATCGCCTCCGCCGCGATGTCCGCGCAGGAGGAGGGTCTCGAGTTCCTCAGCTTGTCGGGCGCGCCGCTCGCCGGAACCGACCCGGCGGCCGACGCACTCGACCGCGGCGCACTCGACGCGCTGCTCGATCTGCTGGGCCGCACCCTCGAGCCGGTCTACGGATTCCGGTCCCTACTCGCCTTCAAAACGAAGTTCCAGCCGCAGCACCGGCCCATGTACATGGTCTTCCCCGACGCCGCAGCACTGCCCACGATCGGACTCGCCGTCGGGCATGCGTATCTGCCCGACGTGTCGCTCGGGCAGGGACGCCGGCTGGTCGCGCAGTTGCTGCGCCGATGAGCCGGCGTGACCTCACACCCGGGTGATGTGATCGTCCTTGCTGCCGCTCACGGCCTTGTACACCATGTAGCCGCCGAAGATCAGCGCACTCACCACGAGAATTCCGAACAGGTGCTCCGCGAGCGCCCCGATCACCACGAGAGCGATCCACACCAGCGCCACCACACCCACGATCTTCCAGAACATCGTCCACTCCTTGCCTCGTTGCCGTCGAGGTCGATCCTGACACTCCCCGCACCGAAAAACACCAGGTCAACGCAGAGATCAGGGAAAGATGGGTGGTTACCCGGAGACCGGAGCCGCACTGCTGGGGGCCCGGCCCGGAGCGGGGTGGTGACAGGGAGCACGCCGCGGCGACATACCCTCGACAGGTTCGGTCCCCTCGTCAGAAGGCTGAGAATCGTGTCCTCGACCCGCAGCACGCCCGCCCGCGACCTGGCACAGATCGCCGTGTTCGCCGCCCTGATCATCGCCCTGGGCCTGCCCGGACAGATCACCGTGGGCTCGTCGGGCGTGCCGATCACGCTGCAGACGCTGGGCGTCATGCTTGCCGGCGCCCTGCTCGGCGTCCGCAGGGGCGTGCTGTCGGTGGCGACGGTGATCGTGCTGGGCCTGGCGCTGCCGGTGCTCGCGGGGGGACGCACCACGCTCACGGCGCTGGCCGGGCCCACGGTCGGCTTCCTGCTCGGCTGGCTGCCCGCCGTGGCGGTGATCGGCTGGCTCTCGGCGCGCATGCTGCCCCGCTACCGGGTGCTGCCGGGCATCGCCGTCAACGTGCTCGGCGGCATCGTCGTGCTCTACGCGTTCGGGATCGCCGGCATGCTCGCGCGCACCGATCTCACGCTGTGGGCGGCCCTGAGCGCGAACGCCACCTTCCTGCCCGGTGACCTGCTCAAGGCCGTCGTGGCGGCGGTCGTCGCCGCGCAGGTGCACCGCGCCTACCCCGCCCTGTCGAGTCCGAGCGCACCGGCGCGCCCGGCCGCCGATCCCGCGCACTGAACGTCGCGCCGGACACGACCGCATGAGCGAGATCCGCTTCCGGCAGGTGGGGCACGCCTACGGGGAGCGCACCGTCCTCGACGGCATCGACGTGACCCTCACCGAACGCCGCGTCGGGATCGTCGGTGCCAACGGCAGCGGCAAGTCCACCCTGGCGCGGATGATCAACGGACTGGTGGTCCCGACCTCCGGCACCGTCACGGTGGACGGCCTCGACACCGCCCGCAAGGCCCGCGAGGTGCGCCGGCGCGTGGGATTCGTGTTCACCGATCCCGATCATCAGATCGTGATGCCCACTGTCGCGGAGGACGTCGCCTTCTCCCTGCGCCGCAGCGGACTCGGCAAGGACGAGCGCGCGGAACGGGTACGGCGGGTGCTCGCCGACTTCGGGCTGGCCGGGCACCACGACCACCCGAGTCACCTGCTCTCCGGTGGGCAGAAGCAACTCCTCGCCCTCGCGGCGATCATGGTCACCGAGCCGCACGTACTGGTGGCGGACGAGCCGACGACGCTGCTGGACCTGCGCAACGCCCGGCTGATCGCCCGGACCTTCGCCGCCCTCGAGCAGCAACTGGTCGTGGTCACCCACCATCTGGATCTACTGGCGGGCTTCGATCGGGTGCTCGTCGTCGACGGCGGCCGCGTCGTCGCCGACGATGCGCCGGGCCCGGCGATCGACTTCTACCGCAAGCTGGTCTCGTGAGCACCCTGGGGCTGTACCACCGCGCGTCGTCGCCGGTGCACCGGGCACCGGCGGGACCGAAGCTGCTCGTCACGGCCGCGCTCATCGTGGCGCTCACGGTGTGGATGCGGCAACCGTGGCAGGTGCCGGCCGCCTCGGCACTCGTGCTCGGGCTCTACCTGCTGGCCCGGATCCCGCCCCGTCCCGCGCTGCGACAGCTTCGGCCGCTGCTGTGGATGCTCGTGGTGATCGCGGCGTTCCAGGTGCTGCTCGCCGGCTGGGAACGGGCGGTGGTGGTGTGCGGCCAGCTGCTGGTCGCGGTGGCCCTGGCCGCGCTGGTCACGCTGACGACCCGGGTGAGCGACATGCTCGACGCGATCGTGACGGGACTTCGTCCGCTCCGCCGGGTCGGCGTCGACCCGGAGCGGGTGGGTCTCGTCCTGGTGATGACCGTCCGGGCGGTCCCGATGCTCGGAGCGATCGTCGCGCAGGTCACCGAGGCGCGGAAAGCCCGCGGCCTCGGCTTCTCGCTGCGGGCCCTGGCGGTGCCCGTCGTGGTGGGGGCGCTGCTGACCGCCGAGGCGATGGGTGAGGCCCTCGTGGCCCGCGGCCTGGACGACTAGTCGCCGGCGCGCCGTCAGTTCCGGTAGCGGCTCTCGATCTGCTGGATCTCCCGCCACGACTGGGCCCAGCCCTCGAGTCGATCCGACGCCGAGATCAGCTCGGCGCGCTGACGGTCGAGCAGATCCATCGAACGGGTCCCGTCCGGGGCCGCCGCGAGCCGGGCCGCGGCGGCGACGAGTTCCTCGAACTGGTCGACGCCCGTGTCGAGCCGCTTCCCGGCGGCCGCGACGGCCGGACCGAGGTGGGCTTGGGCGGCGGCGCTGTCGCGGGCCGCGGCTTCGAGTGCGACCACGTCGACCGCGACTGCTTCGAGGGCGCCGGCGGCGTCTCGGGCGGCCGACGCGATCTCCTCCAGATCGTCGGCGGCGACGGTGCGGGACCGGGCCAGCACCGTCAGCAGCTGGGCGAGACTCTGTTCGTCGCTGGCGAGCCGGGCCATCGGGGACCGCGCGACGGAACCCGACGGCGGCAGGGCCCGGCGGGCGGGCGCCGGCGGCGGCAGCGCCACGGCGTCGAGACGCCGGAAGGTACGGAACGCGAGTGCGGCGGGCACGACGAGCGCGGCCGTCGTGCCGCCGGTGGCGACGACGGTCCAGTCGGGAGCCGACGCTGCCACCAGGGTCGCGGTGCCGACCCCACCCATTCCGGAGGCAGTGCCGAAGATGCGGGCACGGCGACGCGCGCGACGCTTCTTGCGCCGCAGCCGGGCCGCGGGGTCGTTCCAGCGGCGCGCCGCCTCGACCACGTTGCCGGTCATGTCCCGGAGCGCGGCCGCGGCCGGACCGGGAAACTGTCCGGTCCGGCCGCGTGCGGGAATGTTCATGACGATGTCGCGTTTCTGCAGTCGGTGATCGACGCCGGCGCTACTGAGAGCCGGCGCTACCCGCCGCCGAGGGCGGTTCCTTGGTCGGGTTGACCGCGGGGGTCGCGGGCGCCGCGGCGCCGGGCAGCGCCTCGCCCTTCATGGAGGCGCGGATCTGCTCGAGACGGCTGTGGCCGGCCATCTGGACGGTGGCCTGCTGGACCTCGAGCATCCGGCCGTGCACCGAGTTCTGGGCGAGCTCGGCCGACCCGAGCGCGGTGGCGTAGCGACGCTCGATCTTCTCGCGGACCGCGTCCAGGCTCGGCGTGGTGCCCGGCGCGGCGAGCGTCGAGTCCATCGAGCGCAGGGACTCGCTCACGCGCTCCTGCATCTTGGCCTGCTCGAGCTGGCTGAGCAGCTTGGTGCGCTCGGCCACCTTCTGCTGCAGCGCCATCGCGTTCTGCTCGACGGCCTTCTTCGCCTGTGCCGCAGCCTGCAGCGACTGGTCGTGCAGGACCTTCAGATCCTCGACGGACTGCTCGGCGGTGACCAGCTGGGCAGCGAAGGCCTCTGCGGCGTTCGTGTACTGGATGGCCTTCTCGGTGTCGCCGGCCGCGTTGGCCTGGTCGGCCATGAGCACGGCCTGCCGCGCGCTCGCGTTCAGCTTCTCGACCTCGTCCAGCTGCCGGTTGAGCTTCATCTCCAGCTGACGCTGGTTGCCGATGACGGACGCGGCCTGCTGGGACAGCGCCTGGTGCTGACGCTGCGCATCCTCGATCGCCTGCTGAATCTGGACCTTCGGATCGGCCTTCTCATCGATCTTGGAGTTGAACAGTGCCATCAGGTACTTCCAACCCTTGACGAACGGATTAGCCATGGGTGTGATCCTGCCTCCATCTGGTACGCCGCGGCGAACGCGACCCGATGCACGGCCCTCGCGCACCGTTTCCGGACGGTCCCGGGAGCCCCGCATACCCGGCCGTCGTGTGTCCCGAGCCACCCCCCGGTGGTGACCCGGAGTGTGTCGCTTTCGTCCGCGTCCGGCCAGGCCGTCGCGGTCCGACCTCCATGTTATGCGGCAGCCAGCGCGCGTGCCGCCGGCGGCGGGATCACCACCCGCGTGTCCTGCGCCACGAGTGCCGCGTGCTCGGCGGCGAGGGCCTCCGAGTCGCGGGGAGCCGGCTCGGCTCCGACGACCGCCGCTCCCACCGGGGTCCGGCCGCGGGCGGGAACCGCATCGGCGAGCGACTCGCTGACGTCGAAGAGCACGTCGGACAAGGGCACGTCGAGGGCGTCGCAGATCGCGGCGAGCAGTTCGCTCGACGCCTCCTTGCGTCCGCGTTCGATCTCGGAGAGGTAACCGAGGCTGACCCGGGCGCTGCTGGAGACCTCACGCAGGGTGCGGCTCTGCGAAACGCGGGTGCGCCGAAGGCTGTCACCGATTGCCTCACGCAACAACAGCGCCATCCCATCCTCCTTCGTCCGTCGTCGCTCAACCCGTCAACGCACGACGCACGTCGCCGGGTTCCCGGCTCCCCGCCCGGGCACGAAAACCCCTGCCGGGCGCGGCTCCGCACGGGTCCGGTTGCCACCGGTACCGCGGTGTCAAGACACTACATCCCCGCGGCGGCGTGCACGCGGGTGAGTAGGCCCGACACGGCGGCGTGGGTGGCACCGGACCGGATGTCCCACCGGTCTCCGGACACCGACGGACAAGTGACCACCGTGCCTCCCGGTCCGGCGATCCCGAGGTACAGCGTGCCCGGCGGATGCCCGTCCTGCGGATCCGGCCCGGCCACGCCGGTGACGCCCACGCCCCACGTCGCGGCGCAGCGCGCCGCGGCGCCCTCGGCCAGGGCCGCGGCGGTCGACTCGGAGACCGGCCCGTCCGCCGCGAGGCGCCCCGCATCCACCCCCGCCAGGGTGGACTTGAGGTCGGTGGCGTAGACGATCAGCCCGCCGCGCAGCACCACGCTTGCACCGGGTACCCCGGCGATCGTCGCCGCAATCAGCCCGGCCGTGAGAGATTCGGCCGTCGCCACCGTCTGCCGCTGCGCGGCCAGGGCCGCGACCAGCTCCGCGGCCGCGGTACCGGCAACGAGGGGGTCGGGCACCATCCCACTCACTGCCCGTGCTGTTGCTCGACGCGGTGCACGCCGGCGCGTAGCCGCACCGCCTGGACGACGTAGTCGATGCCGGTGCCGACCGTCAGGATCACTGCCAGCGCCATCAGCGCGACCGCGAACGGCGTCGCCGCCGCCGGCAACGGCAGCAGGTACAGCACGATCGCGAGGGACTGGAACAGGGTCTTGGCCTTGCCGCCGCGGCTCGCGGGGATCACCGCGTGCCGCAACACGAAGAAGCGCAGTGCGGTGACGCCGAGTTCGCGCGCCGCGATGATGCCGGTCACCCACCACGACAGGTCACCGAGCAGCGACAGGCCCACGAGGGCGGCGCCGATGAGGGCCTTGTCGGCGATCGGATCGGCGAGCTTGCCGAAATCCGTCACGAGTCCGTGCTTGCGCGCGAGCTGGCCGTCGATCCGGTCCGTGATCGCCGCGACGGCGAACACGGCCGTGGCGGCGAGGCGCCACGCGGCATCGTGGCCGTCGCCGGCGAACAACACCAGCAGGAACACCGGCACCAGAGCGATCCGCACCATGGTGAGGATGTTGGCGATGTTCCACAGCGGCACCGGCTCCGCGGCCGCGGGCGCGTGCGGCCCGGGGGCCGCCGCGGCCCCACCGGTCCCGGCCACCTCGGGATGCGGCGCGCTCACACCGGCCTCCCTGCCGCGGACGGCGCCGGGGGACGACGCGGACCCGGGTCCGCCGGGGCGACACGTGAGCATGGAGATCCGACCGGCACACGGACACAATATCGGTAGAGCGACCGGCTACTGTTCACCACTATGAATTCGCGGACGACGGACCCGGAACCCCACGACCGCATAGTCGTGCGACGGGCGCGAACCGGCGACATTCCGGAGATCAAGCGACTGGTCGACATCTATGCGGGCAAGATCCTCCTCGAGAAGAATCTCGTCACGCTGTACGAGTCCGTGCAGGAGTTCTGGGTGGCCGAGACGGCGGGCACCGTCGTCGGCTGCGGGGCCCTGCACGTGCTGTGGTCCGACCTGGGCGAGATCCGCACCGTCGCGGTGGATCCGCGGGTCAAGGGCCGCGGAGTCGGCCACCTGGTCGTCTCCCACCTGATCGACGTCGCCCGCGACCTCGAACTGGAGCGGCTGTTCGTACTCACCTTCGAGGTCGAGTTCTTCGGCCGGCACGGATTCACCGAGATCGACGGCACTCCCGTCACCGCGGAGGTGTACGCGGAGATGTGCCGTTCCTACGACACCGGTGTGGCCGAGTTCCTGGACCTGAGCTACGTCAAGCCGAACACCCTCGGAAACACCCGGATGCTGCTCTCCCTCTGAGCCTCTTCCCCCACCACGAATGCGAGGATCCATGCCGCTGTTCGCTGTCGAGTACACCTACTCCGAGGCCACCGCCGACGGCCGCGACGAGCACCGGCCCGCCCACCGGGGCTGGCTCGGAGCACTCGTCGACGCCGGGACGGTACGCGCGACCGGCCCGTGGGCCGACGGGTCGGGCGCGCTGATCGTCGTCGAGGCTGCGGACGAGCCGGCCGTGCGCGAGGTCATGGCGCAGGATCCCTTCGCGCGTCGCGGCCTGGTCGACGACGTCCGGATCACGGAGTGGCTCCCGGTGATGGGCGTCTTCAACGACTGACGCCCCTCACCGGTGCCGCGAGGTCAGGTGAGGTCGGCCTTCTCGCTGCGCGTCTTGAGCAGACTCGCCACGGTCGTCACCACGAGCACACCGACGATCACGCCCAGCGACAACCACGTCGAGATCTCCGGCACCGCGACGTGCTCCCCGCCGTTGACGAACGACAGCGTGTTCTCGTGCAGCGCGTGGAGCACCAGTTTGATCCCGATGAACCCGAGGATCACGGACAGGCCGTAGGACAGGTAGACCAACCGTTCGAGCAGGCCGCCGATGAGGAAGAACAGCTGTCGCAGGCCCATCAGAGCGAACGCGTTGGCGGTGAACACCAGGTAGGGCTCGCTGGTGAGGCCGTAGATCGCGGGGATCGAGTCGAGCGCGAACAGGATGTCGGTGAAGCCGATGGCGGCCAGGGCGAGCAGCATCGGGGTCGCGAACCGCTTGCCGTCGATCCGGGTGAACAGCTTGTCGCCGTGGTACTCGTCGGTGGTCGGGTACACCTTGCGGACCAGGGAGACGATCCGGTTCTCCCGCTCCTTCTCGTGCTCGACCTCCTCACCGTGCTCGCGGATCAGCTTGATCGCGGTGTAGATGAGGAATGCGCCGAAGAGGTAGAACACCCAGCTGTAGGTGTTGATGGCCGCGGCACCGACGGCGATGAACGCCCCGCGCATCACGAGTGCCAGGACGATGCCGATGGTGAGTACCTTCTGCTGGTACTCGCGCGGCACCGCGAAGGTCGACATGATGATCACGAAGACGAACAGGTTGTCGACGCTGAGAGCCTTCTCGGTGACGTACCCGGCGAAGTACTCACCGCCGTACGTCGGTCCCCAGACGGCGAACACCACGACGCCGAACACCACGGCGAGGCCGATGAACACCGCCGACCAGAAGCCCGACTCGCGCAACGTGGGCGCGTGCGGTTTGCGGACGTGCGCGTAGAAGTCGAAGACGAACAGTCCCAGGATCACCAGGATGGTGACGATCCAGACGAGCGGGGTGACATGCATCTGCAGGCATTCCTCCGGTAGGCACAGCAAACCACCGGAGGTCTCTCCCACCTCGACTCACGGCTCCGAGGAGCGGCTTCGAGGTCGACAGCCCCGGGACGACATCGGTGTCGCACGTGTTGACGGAACTGCCGCGAGTTAGGGGATACTCCCCTCCACTTCGTCCATTCAACCACATGCGGGAAGCGGCATCGATCCGTGCCGCCCCTACTCCGCCGGTGCCGGCGCGTCCGCGTCCCCGCCGCCCCGGATGGAGAGCAGCAGGCCGTCGAGTTCGTCCGGCTTGACCAGGACCTCCCGCGCCTTGGAGCCTTCGCTGGGACCGACGACCCCGCGGGTCTCCATCAGATCCATCAGGCGCCCCGCCTTCGCGAACCCGACCCGCAGCTTGCGCTGCAGCATCGACGTCGACCCGAACTGACTCGACACCACCAGCTCGACCGCCTGCAGGAACACGTCGAGATCGTCACCGATGTCGGGGTCGACATCCTTCTTCTCGCCGGGCTTCGCGGTGGTGACACCCTCGGTGTACTCCGGTTCCTTCTGGTTCTTGGCGAAGTCGACGACGGCCGCGATCTCCTCGTCGGTGATGAACGCGCCCTGCATTCGGATCGGCTTGCCGGCACCCATCGGCAGGAACAGGCCGTCACCCATGCCGATGAGCTTCTCGGCACCGGGCTGGTCGAGGATGACTCGGGAGTCCGTCAGCGACGAGGTGGCGAACGCGAGTCGCGACGGCACGTTCGTCTTGATCAGACCGGTCACCACGTCGACGGAGGGCCGCTGGGTGGCGAGCACCAGATGGATGCCGGCGGCCCGGGCCTTCTGCGTGATCCGCACGATGGCGTCCTCGACGTCACGGGGGGCCGTCATCATCAGGTCGGCGAGTTCGTCGACGATCGCGAGGATGTAGGGGTACGGCCGGTAGACCCGCTCGCTGCCGAGCGGCGCGGTGATCTCGCCGGACCGGACCTTGGTATTGAAGTCGTCGATGTGCCGGACCCGGTTGGCCTGCATGTCCTGGTAGCGCTGCTCCATCTCCTCCACCAGCCACGCGAGAGCGGCGGCTGCCTTCTTCGGCTGGGTGATGATGGGCGTGATCAGGTGCGGGATGCCCTCGTACGGCGTGAGCTCGACCATTTTCGGGTCGATGAGGATCATCCGGACCTCGTCCGGGGTGGCCCGCACGAGCAGCGACACGAGCATCGAGTTGACGAAACTGGACTTGCCGGAGCCGGTGGAGCCGGCGACGAGCAGATGCGGCATCTTGGCCAGGTTCGCGCAGACGAAGTCGCCCTCGATGTCCTTGCCGAGCCCGATCACCAGCGGATGGTGATCCTTGCGTGTCGACGGAGCGGCGAGCACGTCGGCCAGACGCACCAGTTCGCGGTCCGAGTTCGGGACCTCGATGCCGACCGCGGACTTGCCGGGGATCGGCGCGAGCAGGCGCACGTTGTCGGTGGCCACGGCGTAGGCGATGTTGCGGGCGAGCGCGGTGATCTTCTCGACCTTCACGCCGGGTCCGAGTTCCACCTCGTACCGTGTGACCGTCGGGCCGCGGGTGAAGCCCGTGACCGCGGCGTCGATCTTGAACTGTTCGAGCACCTCGGTGATGGCCTCGATCATCTGGTCGTTCGCCGAACTGTGTTTCTTGGGCGGATCGCCCTCGAGCAGCAGCCCGAGCGACGGCAGAGCGTAGTCGCCCTCCACCACCCGGTCGGGAACGAGCGGCTCGAGCTTGCCGTCGTCGGAGGGTTCCTCGACCGGCGGGACCGGCGCGGGAGCCTTCTTGGACCGGGCGCGGGCGCGCGGCGGCTCGGGTGCCGGTTCCGGTGCGGGTTCCGGCGCCGGAGGCGCGGCGGGCGCCGGCTCCGGATCCCACACCGGCAGCACCTCGGTGCGGGCGTCGCCGTCGAATTCGTCCGTCGGGTAGTTCTCGACGGGGGTACGCCGCCGGCCCCGGGTACGCCGCTCGACCAGGTAGCCGTCGGCGTCGAACAGAGTCGGGTCGTGCTCCGGGTCGTAGTCGTCGGCGTGGTCCGGGTCGTACGCGCCGTACTCGTCGTCGGCCCGATAGTGCAGGCCGAAGTACTCGCGGAACATCCCGGGCAGTTCCCGGATCGTCGTGCCGGTGAGCAGCAGGATCCCGAACCCGGCTGCCATCAGCAGCAACGGCACCGACAACCACACCGTCAGACCGTCGGTGAGGGGCCCGCCCACCAGATATCCGAGGAAGCCGGCGCCCCCTGCCCGGCCCGCGCCGTCGGTGGGCATGCCCGAGGCGATGTGCCACAGGCCGAGCGCGGGGAGGGCGACGAGTATCGACCCCAGGACGAGCCGGGGCCGGATCTCCGGCCGCGGCTCGGTGCGCATGAGGACGACCGCGATCACGAGACCGGTCAGCGGCAGCACGGCGCTGGCGCCGCCGACGAGCGCGCGGACCGCGGCCTCGATCCAGCCGCCGAGCGGGCCGCCGACGGCGAACCAGACGCTGCCGGCGACGACGACGCTCGCGGCGATGAGCCCGAGGGCGATGCCGTCGCGGCGGTGGCCGTGCTCGACCTCCGTCACCCTGCCCACCGTGCGGGTGGTGGCACCCACCCCGCGGGCGATCATCGTCCAGCCGGTGCCGATCCCGCGGCCGAGCGTCTGCAGGACGCCCGGCCGTGACGAACGAGAGGGCGCCTTGCGCCGGGGGCCGGCGGTGCTGCGAGCCGGGCGTCGTGCGGCGGGTTGCCGGCGGGTCGTCGTGGCGGGCTTGCGGGTGCTGCCCTTCGCCCGCGACGCGCCCGAGGCCCCGGACGAGCCGCGCGCCCCCGACCTCGACCGTGAGGTCGTCGACGACGATCCGCGGGCACCCGACTTTCCTGCCATACCCGTCAGGTTAGTCGCAATGTCCACAACCGAACCATCCGCAACACCGGCATCAGCCGCGCGCGGTGGTCACACGGGCGGATCAGATGCCGCGACCGGACGCGGCAACCTCCGCGACGTCGGCGGCCGGCCCGGTGGTCTCGACGCGCACCTCGTCACGGCCGAAGGCGTGCAGCAACAACTCGGACGGTTCGCCGCGCAGGATCACGGTGCGCGGACCGCGCCGACGGACCGTCGCGCGGGTGCCGTCGGGGCGCTCGAACACCACGGTGACGTCGGTGCCGCGGTAACCGCGCCGGCCGATCTGCCGGGCCATCTGCCACAGGCGGTCCTGGGTCGGTGCGTCGAGCGGTCGCGGCTGCCACCCGGGCGCGGCGCGGCGCACGTCCTCGTGGTGGACGAACATCTCCGCGGCATTGGCGATCCCGTCGACGAGGTACAACGGCGACCAGACCGGCGGGCCGGACTCGATGTCGGCGAGCAACTGCTCCCACGGTCGGTCCGCCGCCCCGGCGCGCACCCGCTCGGTGTGCCCGGCCAGCGGAGGCAGGACGATGCCCGGCATCGTGTCGATCCGGCGTTCGCGGACCACGAGATGGGCGGCCAGGTCCCGGGTGGTCCAGTCCCCGCACAGGGTGGGGGCGTCGGGACCGGTCTGCGTCATGGTGCGGACGAGTGCGTGTCGTTCGTCACGGGCGAGGCTCACACGGCCCACTGTAGCGTCGGACCACCGCTGCCGCCGGACCGTCCGCGCCGTGGAGTGCCGCTACGCCGGACCCGGAACGGTGATCACCGTCGGCACGATCATCGGCCGGCGACGGTAGGTGTCGGACACCCAGCGCCCGACGACGCGGCGGATCGCCTGGGCGATGCGGTGGGCGTCGTCGATGCCCTCGGCAGCGAGTTCGTTGAGGACCTTGTCCACGAGCTGCGCGGCCTCGGACAGTGCCCCCGGGTCGTCGGAGAACCCGCGGCCGGACACCCCCGGCGTGCTCACGGCGCGGCCGTTCTCGTCGACGGCGACGGAGATGGAGATGAAGCCGCCCTCGCCGAGGATCAGCCGGTCCGACAGGGTGGATTCGCCGACGTCGCCGACCGACAGGCCGTCGACGTAGACGTGGCCGACGGGTACCTGCCCGACGATCTCCGCGAGCCCGTCGACGAGGTCGACGACCACGCCGTCCTCCGCCAGCACGATCCGCTCCCGCGGAACCCCGGTCGCCTCGGCGAGCGCCGCGTTGGCCCGCAGGTGCCGCCATTCACCGTGCACCGGCATCGCGTTCGTCGGGCGCACCGCGTTGTACAGGTACAGCAGTTCGCCCGCGGAGGCGTGGCCGGAGACGTGCACCTTCGCGTTCTGCTGGGTGACGACGGTGGCGCCACGCTTGGCGAGGCCGTTGACGACCGCGAACACCGAGTTCTCGTTGCCCGGGATCAGCGAGGACGCCAGGACGACGAGGTCGTCGGCCCGGATGTTGATCTGCCGGTGTTCGCCCCGCGCCATCCGGGAGAGCGCGGACAGCGGTTCCCCCTGGGAGCCGGTGGAGATCAGCACGAGCCGGTTGTCGGGCAACGTCGCCGCGGTGTCGAGATCGACGACGAGCCCGTCCGGCACCCGCAGGTAACCGAGGTCCTGCGCGATCTGCATGTTGCGCACCATCGACCGCCCGACGAAGGCGATGCGGCGGTTGTACCGCTCGGCGACGTCGACGACCTGCTGGATGCGATGCACGTGGCTGGCGAAGGACGCGACGATCACGCGCTGGGTGGCCTTGCCGATGACATTGTCCAGCACGCCGCCGATTTCGCGTTCCGGCATCACGAAGCCGGGAACCTCGGCATTGGTGGAGTCGACGAGGAACAGGTCGACGCCCTCGTCACCGAGCCGGGAGAAGCCGGCGAGGTCGGTGAGGCGGCCGTCGAGCGGCAACTGGTCGAGTTTGATGTCGCCGGTGTGCAGCACGAGGCCGGCCTCGGTACGGACGGCGACGGCGAGCGCGTCCGGGATCGAGTGGTTGACGGCGAAGTACTCGCACTCGAACGGCCCGTGCGTGGTCCTGTCCCCCTCGACGACCTCGACGAGGTTGGGACGCAGCCGGTGCTCGCGGCATTTCGCGGCGACGAGTGCGAGGGTGAACTTCGAACCCACGACCGGGATGTCGGGACGCAGCCGCAGCAGGAACGGCACCGCCCCGATGTGGTCCTCGTGCCCGTGGGTGAGGACGACGGCTTCGACGTCGTCCATGCGGTCCTCGATGTGCCGGAAGTCCGGCAGGATGAGGGCGACGCCGGGCCG
>NZ_AJFC01000059.1:0-46759 GCF_000256505.1 Rhodococcus sp. P14
GCTTGCCCTGGTGCTCGAAGACCGTCATGTTGCGGCCGATCTCGCCGATGCCGCCGAGCGCGACGACGCGCAGACCCTTGCGCGGTGCCTTCGGCGGGGTGCCCAGACGCACCGACATGTCCGCGACCTTGCGCGGGTCGGGCCGCTGGGTGTCGGCCGAATTCTGCACGGTCCGGCGGACGGGCCGGGTGCTGGGCGGTCCGGCGTTGCGGGTGGCGCGGCCCCGGCCGCGCGACGGGCGGCTCATGCGAGCACCCCTGCGGCGTGCAGGTCGGCGGCCAGTGCGTCGATCTGCAGGGAGGTCGGCGCCACCTGCGGCAGGCGGGGCTCGCCGACGTCGAGGCCCATCAACCGCAGCCCCGCCTTCGACGCGCTCACCCCACCGAGGCGGGAGACGGCACGCAGGATCGGCATGAGGCTCAGGTTGATCGCGCGAGCGCGGACGAGATCACCGGCCTGGAAGGCGTCGTACAGCTCCCGCAGGCGGCCGGGCACGAGATGACCGATGACACTGACGAATCCGACGGCACCGACCGACAGCCACGGGAGGTTGAGCGGGTCGTCTCCGGAGTAGAACTTCAGGTCGGTGGTGCCGATGAGCTCGGCGCCGGCGTTGAGGTCGCCCTTGGCGTCCTTGACCGCCACGATGCGGGGGTGCTCGGCGAGCCGGCGCAGCGTCTCCGTTTCGATCGGCACGACCGAGCGCGGCGGTATGTCGTAGAGCATGACGGGCAGGTCGGTGGCGTTCGCGACGGCCGTGAAGTGGGCGTAGAGCCCGGCCTGCGGCGGCCGGGAATAGTAGGGGGTGACGACGAGCAGTCCGTGGGCGCCGGCTCGCGCGGCGTCGCGGGCCAGTTCGACGCTGTGGGCGGTGTCGTTGCTGCCGGCGCCGGCGATGATCTTCGCGCGGTCCCCCACCGCGGCGAGCACGGCGCGCATCAGCTCGAGCTTCTCGTTCTCGGTGGTGGTCGGCGATTCACCGGTGGTACCCGCGAGGACCAGCGCATCGCAGCCGCCGTCGACCAGATAGGCGGCAAGACGCACACCCGCGTCCACGTCGAGCTTGCCGTCGGCGGTGAACGGGGTCACCATCGCTGTGGCGATGGTGCCGAACGGAAGCTCGACAGCAGAAGCGGAATCACCGTTGGTCATGGTCAGAAGGCTACCGCGTGACCCGGGCTCTTCCACACACACCTGCCGGTCAGGTCTCGGTCGCGAAGGCACCGGCGGCAACCTCGGAACCGTCGGGCAGACGGGTGATAGTGAAGTCGCCGAAGATGTTCGGCGCGGCGTCCTGCAGCTGGCGCAGGCACTCGACGGCGAGGCGGCGGATCTCGACGTCGGCGTGCTCGGTCGCACGCATCGCCACGAAGTGCCGCCAGGATCGATAGTTGCCGGTGACGACGACGCGGGTCTCGGTGGCGTTGGGCAGTACCGATCGCGCGGCCTCGCGGGCCTGCTTCGCACGGATCGGCCCCTCGGGCAGATGGGACAGCTTCTCGTCGAGCGCGTCGAGCAGTTCGATGTACGCGGCCCGGCTGGACTCGGTGGCGGCGAGGAACAGGTCCTCGAGTCGCGGGTCCCCGGCCACGGCCGGCGGGACCACGACCGGAGCGTCGCTGCCGCGGACGAACCGCTGGGACAGCTGCGAGTAGGAGAAGTGGCGGTGCCGGATGAGTTCGTGGGTGCAGGACCGGGAGATGCCGGTGATGTAGAAGCTCACCGAACCGTGCTCGAGCACGGACAGGTGCCCGACCGTGAGCAGGTGGCGCAGGTATCCGGCATTGGTGGCCGTGCGGGGGTTCGGCTTGGACCAGCTCTGGTAGCACGCCCGGCCTGCGAACTCGGCGAGTGCCTCTCCGCCGTCGGCGTCGGTCTCCCAGGGCACGTCGGCGGGCGGGACGAACTCGGTCTTGGCCACCAGCCTGACCTTGAGCGTGACTGGCTCGGGCGCCATCGGTTCTCCTCCAGGTTGTCGATCCAGTCGACCGTAGCGCCGCGCGGGGCGGCACCCGACCGCGGGCTGCATTCCGACGCCTTGACTGACATCACATATGACGTCATGATGGCGTCATGCGCCTCGATCCGTATCTGGATGCGATCACCGATTCCCTCGTCGCCGCCGCGGAACTCGGCGACGAACAGACCCGCCGGACCGCGGCGGCCCTCGCCGCAGCGGTCGCTGCGCCCGCCCGCCTGGCCGTGCTGCAGGCACTGTCGGACATGGCGGCGGAGATCTCGGGCGAACTCGGCGACCGGGTGGTCACCGTACGTCTGGACGGCGACGACGCCGTACTCGAGGTGCGGTCGGAGATGTCCGCCGAAACCCCCAGCCCTGCCCAGACTTTCGAGGACGTCACCGGAGACATCAGCCGGGTGACCCTGCGCCTGGTCGAGCAGATCAAGGCCCGCGCCGAGGAGGCGGCGGCCCAGAACGGCGTGTCGCTGAACTCGTGGGTGTCGCAGGCCGTCCAGGGGGCGCTGCGCGAACAGATGCGATACCAGCGCCGCGCCGACGAGCGCGCCACGAGGCGCCCCGCCGACGAAACCGGAGCGGGTCCGTCCGAAACCTCCGAGCGCGAGGACGGTTGAGCGGGAGGCGGTGCGGTACATTGCCGACGCACGTCACCCGAAAGCCGAGGAAGTGAGCGCATGGCCGTCAGCAGTTCCAGCAGTTTCGAGATCAAGGCCGACCCGAGTCGCGTGATGGCGGGCATCGCCGCGGTCGATCGACTGCCGGAGTGGTCCGGTCCGCACAAGACCGTCGTCGTCGAGACCACCCACCCGGACGGCCGCCCCCACCGCGTCCGGATGACCGTGTCCATCATCGGAATTCACGACGAACAGGTGGTGGACTACTTCTGGAACGGCGACGAGTCGATGTCCTGGACCCTGATCGAGAGCCACCAGCAGCATCAGCAGGACGGCACCTACACCCTCACCGCCACCGAGAGCGGCACCCGGGTGGACTTCACCCTCACGATCGACCCGAAGATCCCGCTGCCCGGCTTCATGGTGAAGAAGGCGCAGAGGATGGCGATGGAGACCGCCGAGAAGGGGCTGACGAAGTTCGTCGAGAAGCTGCTCTGACGCGCCGCGCGGTGTCCGCGCGGTCAGACCTCCGGTGACACGGACACCGCGACGGTCGCCCCGAGCTCGTAGCAGCGCTCCCGGACCTTCGCGTCGATCGGACCGGTGATCTCGAGGTCCTGCGTGACCTGCGCCAGGGCGAGGCCCGTGACGAGTTTCCGCACGGAGGCAACGGCGCCCGCGGTGTCGTTGTTGCCGTGCACCCACAGCCCGTACGGCCGCCCTGCGACCGCGTCGAGGCACGGGTAGTAGACGGTGTCGAAGAAGTGCTTCAGGGCCCCCGACATGTACCCGAAGTTCGCGGTGGTGCCGAACACGTAGCCGTCGGCGGCGAGCACATCCGGCACCGTCGCACCGAGCGCGGGCACCGTCCGCACCCGCACCCCGGCGATGTCGGGGTCGTGCGCCCCGGCGAGCACCGCCTCGAGCAACTCGCGGGTCGACGGGGACGGGGTGTGGTGGACGACGAGCAGCGTGCGCTCGCCGTCGGCAGGAGCCTCGGTCACACCCTGCAGGGTACGTCGCCGGCCGCGCGGTGTCCGTGCCCCGCAACGGCACCCGCCACCCGCGCCGGGCCGGGTGCGGGTGCCGCCGACGTGGATCGAGCGCATGTACCGCCCGCGACTGCCGAGGAGAGGACCGATACATTCGCTCGGCGCGGGATCAGTCGGGGGACTGTGTGCGTTCGAGCTTCTCGAGGGCGACCGCCCGGCGCATGGTCTCCCGGGCCCGGCCGCGGTCACCGGCGTAGTCGTAGGCGCGGGCCAGCCGGTACGAGTGGCGCCAGTTGTCCGGGTCGGCCTCCCACTCCTCCTTGACCTGCTCGAACAGGGCGTCGGCGGCGTCGCGGTCGACCCGTCCCGAGGGCCGGCGTGGCAGATCGCTCACGTCGAGTTCGAGGCCCTCGTCGTGGATCCGCCGGGCCAGGTGCTGGTGCTGGAGACCGGCCCGCAGGGTGGCGTAGACGATCCACACACCCACCAACGGCAGCAGCAGCACGCCGATACCGAGGCCGACGGCCGCAGCCTCGCCCGAGCGCACCAGTTCGAGCCCACGCCCGCCGAGGAGCACGAAGTAGAACCCCAGCGCGAGAACGATGAAGACGATCGGCGCCAGGACCTTGACCAGGTCGCGTCTCACAGGTCGAGGAGCGGGTCGATGCCGACGGTGAGGCCGGGCCGGCCGCCGATCTCGCGTACGCCGAGCAGCACGCCGGGTGCGAAGGAGGAGCGGTCGATCGAGTCGTGGCGGATGGTCAGGGTCTCGCCCTGGGTGCCGAGCAGGACCTCCTGGTGGGCGACGAGACCGGCCAGACGCACGGAGTGCACCCGCACCCCCGCCACGTCGGCGCCGCGGGCACCGTCGAGTTCGGTGGTCGTGGCGTCCGGGCTGCGGCCCACGCCGGCCGCGGCGCGGGCTTCGGCGATGAGCGCCGCGGTGCGGTACGCCGTGCCCGAGGGCGCGTCCGCCTTGTTGGGGTGGTGCAACTCGATGACCTCGACGGAGTCGAAGAACCGAGCTGCGGCCTGCGCGAAGCGCATCGACAGCACGGCACCGATCGCGAAGTTCGGCGCGATCAGGACGCCGACCTCAGGTTTCGCGGCCAGCCAGGCGCGGACCCGGTCGAGCCGTGCCTCGTCGAATCCGGTGGTGCCGACGACCGCGTGGATGCCGTGCTCGACGAGGAACTGCAGATTGCCCATCACCACGTCGGGATGGGTGAAGTCCACCACCACCTGCGCCCGGGAGGTGACGAAGTCCTCGAGGCTGTCGTCCCGGTCGACCGCGGCGACGAGCTCGAGGTCGGTGGCCGCCTCGACGGCCGCGCAGATCGCCTGTCCGACCTTGCCCTTGGCGCCGAGCACACCCACCCGGATTGCTGCTGCGTTCACTTGACTCTCCACGCTTCCTCGTCCGATCTCCGTCCCGCAGCAGCCTACGCAACCGGACGTCCCTGTCCGTGGTCAGGCCGCGGTCACGCGACGAGGGCGCGCACCGACGCGGGCAGGTCCCGGGGCCGCCGGTACGGCCCGGCGACGGCCGCAGCGAACGGCCGGTGCAGCAGTTCGGCGGCGACCTCTCGGACCTCCGCCGCGCTCACCGACGAGATCCGCTCGAGTGTCTCGGTGACGCTCCAGTGGGTGCCGTAGCTCAGTTCGCTGCGGCCGATCCGATTCATCCGGGCCCCGGTGTCCTCGAGGCCGAGCACCAGGGCGCCGCGCAGCGAGCCCTTGGCACGGGCGCACTCCGCCTCGGTGACGCCGTTGTCGGCGACGTCGGTGAGCACCTCGCGGACGAGGGCGGCCACCTCGCCGAGGTTCTCGGGCTGGCACCCGGCGTAGACGGAGAACGCCCCGGTGTCGGCGAAGGTGTCCACGCCCGAGTACACCGAGTAGGCGAGCCCGCGCTGCTCCCGGATCTCCTGGAACAACCGTGAGCTCAAGCCGCCACCGACCGCGGCGTTGAGCACCGACAGCGCCCAGCGCCGGGAGTCGTGGCGGCCGAAGGACCGCACACCGACCGCCAGGTGGGCCTGCTCGCCGTCGCGGTCGGTGATGCTCAGCGTCGGCGCCGTACGCAGGCGGAGACTGCCCTCCCGCCGGGGGGCGGCGGTCGCGGCGGGGTCGAGGTGCCCGGCGAAGGCACGACGGACCAGTTCCACGGTGTGGTCGTGGTCGACGTTGCCGGCGACGGCGACGACCATGCGGTCCGGCGTGTACCGCCGCACGTGGAACGAGTGCAACTGGGTGCGGGTCATCGCCTCGATCGACTCGACCGAGCCGATGATGGGCCGGCCGATCGGGTGGTCGCCGTACAGCGCGGTGAGGAAGGCGTCCCCGAGCAGATCCTCCGGATCGTCGTCGCGCATCGCGATCTCCTCGAGGACGACCTGTCGTTCCAGGTCGACGTCGGCGCTGCGGCATCGGCCGCGCAGCACGACGTCGGCGACGAGGTCGACGGCCAGGGACAGGTCGTCGTCGAGCACGTGGGCGTAGAAGCAGGTGTGCTCCTTCGCGGTGAACGCGTTGAGTTCACCGCCGACTCCGTCGACGAGTTCGGCGATGTCGAGCGCCGTCCGGGTGGGGGTGGCCTTGAACAGCAGGTGCTCGAGGAAGTGGGCGGCACCGGCGACGGAGGGCTGCTCGTCGCGGGAGCCGACGCCCACCCAGACACCGACGGCGGCCGACCGCACGCCGGGCACGTGCTCGGTGACGACGCGGAGCCCCCCGGGCAGGAGGGTGCGCCGAACCCCGGCGTCGGGTTCGGTGGGCGCCGAGGTGGATGCGGCGACGGACGGGGCGGCGGAGCGGCGGGTGGCAGCCATGAAGATGTTCGACGGTCCTACAGGCGAGTGGGTGTGCTGGACTGAACGACTCACACTACACGCGGCGCCGTGCACCCGATCCGGTCACCACCCGCGGCGGCGAGGCTGCGACCCGACGAGCTGTCCCTTCGCGGCGACGTCCCGGCTCCGGTAGACCACATACGGCCGGAACAGGTATCCGACGGGCGCGCTGAAGGCGTGCACCAGGCGGGTGAACGGCCACAGCGCGAACAGGATCAAGGCGATCAGCGCGTGCAGCTGGAACGACAGGGGTGCCTGCACCATCAGATCGCCGCGCGGCTGCAGGATCCAGATGGATCGGAACCACGGCGAGACGGTCTCGCGATAGTTGTGCTCCTCCCCCACGACACCCGAGCCCATCAGAGTCGTGGCGAGTCCCGCGACGATCGCGGCGACGAGGACGACGTACATGAGCTTGTCGTTGGCCGTCGTCGCCATGAACACCGGACCACGGGTGCGGCGACGGTAGATCAGCAACAGGATCCCGACGAGGGTGGCGATCCCGGCGATGGTGCCCAGCGTCACCGCCTGCACGTGATACGCGTGCTGGCTCAGGCCGACCGCCTCGGTCCAGGACTGGGGAATGAGCAGACCGATCACGTGGCCCACGATCACCACGAGGATCCCGAAGTGGAACATCGGGCTGGCGATGCGCAGCAGCCGGCTCTCGTAGAGCTGAGACGAACGCGTGGTCCAGCCGAACTTGTCGTAACGGTAGCGCCACCACGTACCTACGACGACCACGGCGATCGTGACGTACGGCGCGACATCCCAGAAGATCTCCCCTGCGGACATGGTCAGCCGGCTCCTTCGACTCGGGTCTGCGCCGCGGCGGGTGCGGTCCGGCGCGGCGGGACCGTGAGGGTGAACGGTTCGAGACCGATCGCCTCGGCGGGTGGACCGGCCTCGGCGAGGTGCCGGGCGCGGTGCACTTCCTGATCGCCGACCGGAGGCAACGTCGCACACACCGCCCCGATCGTCGCCGCATAGCAGGAATTGCGTTCCTCGAGTGCGATGCGGAGCACGTCGATCGGGACCCGGTGCGCGGCGAGCAGTCGCTCCCCCGCATCCGGGTCGACGGTCGCGGCGAATTCGAGCACCACCGGCAGATGATCGGGCGCCTCGCCGGTCGGTGGCTCGACGCCGGCCTCCCGGTAGGCCTGCGCGAACGCGTGGATTGCCGTGCCGCGGTTGCGGGTGTCACCGCCGGTCCAGTACGTGAGATACATCGTCGACCGCCGGCGCATGTCGAAGGTGTCGACGTAGTCGGCCTGCGCAGCAAACGGATCGGCGTCGCGCAGGGCGGCGAGAGTCCGGCTCAACAGCTGCGCCGGTGCCCCGGTGATGTGCCCGAGAAGACCGTCGACCGTCGCGAGGCGCGACCGCAGCCCGTCGTCGGGGTATGCCAGCAGCAGCGAAGCCGCCTGCCGGATCAGCCGGTGCTGCAGTTGCCG
This sequence comes from Rhodococcus sp. P14, assembly GCF_000256505.1. Classification (NCBI taxonomy): domain Bacteria; kingdom Bacillati; phylum Actinomycetota; class Actinomycetes; order Mycobacteriales; family Nocardiaceae; genus Rhodococcus; species Rhodococcus sp. P14. Next base: position 7,891 of record NZ_AJFC01000059.1, read on the forward strand.
CGACGCGGTGTCGCGCCCCCGGCGTATCCGCGCCCTCATTGCCCACTCCCCCGGTCGTCGACACGATGCCCGGCCGGGAACAACCCCTGGGGCACGCCCTTACCGTCCCAGTTGAGCAGGTTCACGCGGGAGGGATTCGACGCGTTCGCCGCCATTCCCTCGGAGGTCTGTCGCTGCCGGAGCGCGTGGAAGGTCTCCACCGCGACCGGGACCGGGCCTCCGCTGGCCTCGCCGAACGGCCCGGAGTCGTACATGCCCGGGCCGCCGTCGTACGACAGGGCGCAGTCGGTGGCGGATTCCTCGAGCCGGTGCCCCTCGGCGGCGTAGGCGGTCGGGATCACGTACCGCTCGTCGTACTTGGCCAGGGCGAGCAGGCGGTACATCTCGTACATCTGCTCCTCGGTCATGCCGACGGCGTCGGGGATCTCCGGTCGCGTGTCCCGGCCCAGGTTGATGTCCCGCATGTACGACCGCATCGCGGCGAGCCGGTGCAGCACTGCTTCGACGGCGTCGGTGTCGCCCGCGGTGAACAGTCCCGCCAGATACTCGATCGGGATGCGCAGCGATTCGAGGGCACCGAACAGATTGCCCATGTCCTCGCCGTCGTGACCGTCGCGCGAGACCGCGTCGACCACCGGGGACAGCGGCGGCACGTACCAGACCATCGGCATCGTGCGGTACTCCGGGTGCAGGGGCAACGCGACCCGGTACGTGTTGATCAACGCGTACACGGGTGACCGCTGGGCGGCCTCGATCCATTCGTCGGAGATGCCCTCGGCGCGGGCGCCGGCGATCACCTCCGGGTCTGCAGGGTCGAGCAGCACCTGTCGCAGTGCGTCGTAGAGGTCCTTCTCGTCCTCGACGGACGCGGCCTCGAGCACCCGGTCGGCGTCGTAGAGCACGAGGCCGATGTAGCGCAGCCGGCCCACGCAGGTCTCGGAGCACACGGTCGGCAGGCCCACCTCCACGCGCGGATAGCAGAACGTGCACTTCTCGGCCTTGCCGGTCTTGTGGTTGAAATACACCTTCTTGTACGGACATCCGGACACGCACATCCGCCAGCCGCGACAGCGGTCCTGGTCGACGAGAACGATGCCGTCCTCGACGCGCTTGTACATCGCTCCCGACGGGCACGACGAGACGCACGACGGGTTCAGGCAGTGCTCGCAGATGCGAGGCAGATAGAACATGAAGGTCTGCTCGAGTTCGAGCCGGACCTGCTCGCCGACCTTCTTCAGGACCGGATCGTCGGGCACGATCTCCGGGGAGCCGCCGAGGTCGTCGTCCCAGTTCGCCGACCATTCGACCTTCATCGGCTTGCCGCTGATCAGACTTCGCGGCGGCGCCACCGGGATCTGGTCGCCGAGCGGCGCGGTGGTGAGGTTCTCGTAGTCGTAGGTCCACGGCTCGTAGTAGTCGTCGATCGCCGGCATCTTCGGATTCGAGAAGATCCGGAAGAGCTTGTTCCACCGGCCGCCGTCCCGCAGCCGCAGCCGCCCGTTGCGGTCGCGGATCCATCCGCCCCGCCAGCGTTCCTGGTCCTCGTAGGTGCGCGGGTATCCCTGGCCGGGGCGGGTCTCGACGTTGTTGAACCACACGTACTCGGTGCCGGATCGGTTGGTCCAGGCCTGCTTACAGGTGACCGAGCAGGTATGGCAGCCGATGCACTTGTCGAGGTTCATCACCATCGCCATCTGGGCCATCACCTTCATGCCGGCCTCGCTTCGCTGGTCGTGGTCGTGGGCATCGACATCAGTACCTGACCTCCTGCGACCGGCGGCGTACGACCGTCACCTCGTCGCGTTGATTTCCGGTGGGCCCGAGGTAGTTGAACGCGAAGGCGGTCTGCGCGTAGCCACCCGCCATGTGGGTGGGTTTGATCAGGATCTTCGTGAGCGAGTTGTGGATGCCGCCGCGGGTACCGGTGGTCTCGGTGAGCGGCACATCGATGGTGCGCTCCTGCGCGTGGTAGACGTACACGACACCCTCGGGCATGCGGTGCGAGACGATCGCGCGGCACACCACGACGCCGTTGCGGTTGACGGCCTCGACCCAGTCGTTGTCCCGCACCGAGATCTTCGCCGCGTCCGCCGGACTCATCCACATGGTCGGTCCGCCGCGCGAGAGCGAGAGCATGAACAGGTTGTCCTGGTACTCGGAGTGGATCGACCACTTCGAGTGCGGGGTCAGGTACCGCACGGTCAGTCCGACGCCGTCGCCGCTGCCGACGGCCGGTTCACTGCCGCTGCCGCTGCCGACGGCCGGTTCACCGAACAGGCGCGACATGTCCAGCGGCGGGCGGTAGGTGGGGAGTTGTTCGCCGAGTTCCTCGATCCAGTCGTGATCGACGTAGAAGTGCATGCGGCCGGTGAGCGTGTGGAACGGTTTGAGTTCCTCGATGTTCACCGTGAACGGGGCGTAGCGGCGCCCACCGGTCTCGCTGCCGGACCATTCCGGGCTGGTGATCACGGGGACCGGGCGGGACTGGGTGTCGGCGTAGGTGATACGGCGTTCCTCACTGCCCTCGGCGAGGTGCACGAGCCGGCGGCCGGTACGCTTCTCGAGTTCGCGGAAGCCCTCGACCGCGAGCCGTCCGTTCGAGGTGCCCGACAGCGCGAGGATGACGTCGGCCATGCGTTCGGCGCTGGTGACCGCCGGGCGGCCCTCGCCCGCACCGGAATTCATCACGCCGAACTTCTCGGCGAGTTCCGCGACCTCCTGCACCGGGTGCGTCGTGACGCCCTTGGTGGTCAGGCCGAGGGTGTCGACGAGCGGCCCGAGGGTCGACCACTTGTCGGCGATCGCCCCGTAGTCCCGTTCGACGACCGCGAGCGGGCCCATGGTCCTGCCCGGGACCGGCACCTCCCCGGTCACGCGCCAGTTGTTCTCCGTGCCCGACGGATACGCCATCGCCCCCGGGGTGTCGTGCTGCAGAGTGCCGAGCACGATGTCGGTGCGGGTGCCGAGGTGCTTCGACGCCAGCGCGCTGAACACCTTCGCGACGGCGCCGAATGCCTCGTAGTCGGAACGGGTCTCCCACGGCGGGTCGATCGCGGGACTGAACGCGTGGATATAGGGATGCATGTCGGTGCTCGACAGGTCGCCCTTCTCGTACCATGTCGCGGCGGGCAGCACCACGTCGGAGAACAGGGTGGTCGACGTCATCCGGAAGTCGATCGACATCAGCAGGTCGAGTTTGCCTTCGGGCACCTCGTCCGGACATTCGACGTCGTGTGGACGCTGGTCCGGGCCGGTGGGGGCGCCCTGGATGTTGGCGTCGGTCCCGAGCAGGTGCCGCAGGAAGTACTCGTTGCCCTTGCTGGACGAGCCGAGCAGGTTGGACCGCCACACGTTCAGCACCCGCGGCCAGTTGCGCGGGTTGTCCGGGTCGGTGACCGACAGCTTCACCTCGCCGCTCGCGAGTTTCCGGGCGACGTACGCGGGGATGTCCTCGCCTGCTGCTCGCGCCTCGTCGGCGAGGTCGTGCGTGTTGCGATCGAACTGCGGGTAGAACGGAGTCCACCCCATCGCGACGGCGGAGACCATCACGTCCATCGTGTGCTTGTCGCGGAACCGGCCCCGCCCGAGCGGGCTCGCGAGCGCGTCGGCGCGGTACCCGTCGTAGCGCCACTGGTCCGTGTGGACGTACCAGTAGGAGGTTCCCGCCATCTGCCGAGGCGGGCGGGACCAGTCCGTTCCCATGGCCATCGCGGCCCACCCGGTGACCGGACGGCACTTCTCCTGACCCACGTAGTGTGCCCAGCCGCCGCCGTTGCGGCCCATGGAACCGGTGAGCATCAGCAAGGCGAGAATTGCCCGGTAGGTGGTGTCGCCGTGGAACCACTGGCAGATGCCGGCACCCATGATGATCATGGACCGGCCGCCGGATTCCTCCGCGTTGCGGGCGAACTCGCGCGCGATCCGGACGGCCTGTGCGGCGGAGACCCCGGTGATCGGCTCCTGCCAGGCGGGGGTGTACGGCGAGGCCGGGTCGTCGTACCCGCTGGGCCAGTGTCCGGGCAGTCCCGGACGCGCGACGCCGTACTGGGCCAGCATGAGGTCGAACACCGTGCACACCAGATGTCCGCCCACCCGCCGCACGGGGACGCCGCGTTCGACGGTCTCGCCGTGGCCGTCGACGGTGTCGAAACCGGGCAGATGGACGAGCGCGGTCTCGTCCGCGGCGTCGTCCCGATGCGCGACGGTCAGCGCCGGCACGAGATCGCCCAGGTCCAGGTTCCATTTTCCGGCTCCGTCGTCGCCGTAGCGGAACCCGAGGGAGCCGTGCGGCACCGCGACCGTGTCGGTGGCACCGTCGAGCAGCACCGGCTTGAACGCCGCGTTCTCCACGTCCTGGCCGAGGTCGGCGGCGGTGAGGTTCTTGCCGGGCACCAGCCTGCCGTCGCGTTCCTCGAGCCGGACCAGGAACGGCAGGTCGGTGTACCGGCGGACGTAGTCGACGAAGAACGGCACCCGCCGTCGCACGAAGCACTCGGTGAGCACGACGTGCCCCATCGCCATGGCCAGCGCCCCGTCGGTGCCCGCCGCGCACGGCATCCACTCGTCGGCGAACTTCGTGTTGTCGGCGTAGTCGGGGCTGACGACGACGACCTTGGTGCCGCGGTAACGGACCTCGGTCATCCAGTGCGCGTCCGGTGTCCGGGTGACGGGGACGTTCGATCCCCACATCATCAGGTACGCCGCGTCCCACCAGTCGCCGGACTCCGGCACGTCGGTCTGGTCGCCGAACACCTGGGGCGATGCGACGGGCAGGTCGGCGTACCAGTCGTAGAAGGAGGTCATGACGCCGCCGATCAACTCGACGAACCGGGAACCGGCCGCGAACGACACCATCGACATCGCCGGGATGGGCGAGAATCCGGCCACCCGGTCGGGGCCGTACTCCTTGACGGTGTGCACGTGCGCGGCGGCGATCATCTCGGTGGCCTCGGCCCACGTGACCCGGACCAGACCGCCCTTGCCGCGGGCCCGCTGGTACCGGCGGCGTCGCTGCGGGTCGTTCTGGATGTCGGCCCAGGCCAGCACGGGGTCACCGAGCCGGGCCCTGGCCTCGCGGAACATCTCGACGAGCACGCCGCGGGCGTAGGGATAGCGCACCCGCGTCGGCGAGTAGGTGTACCACGAGAACGCCGCCCCGCGCGGGCAGCCGCGGGGTTCGTACTCGGGACGGTCCGGTCCCACCGTGGGATAGTCCGTCTCCTGCGTCTCCCAGGTGATGATCCCGTCCTTGACGTAGATCTTCCACGAGCACGACCCGGTGCAGTTGACGCCGTGGGTGGAGCGAACCACCTTGTCGTGACTCCAGCGGTCACGGTAGAAGACGTCACCTTCGCGGCCGCCGCGGCGGGTGATCGTACGACCGTCCGCGGAGATCTCCCCCGAGGTGAAGAAACGTCCGCTGCTGCGCAGCAACTCTTCGGCGGCACCGCCGGTGTGGTGGATGGTCACATGCACTCCTTCGGGACGGAATCGTCAGCGGCTGTCGGCCTGCACGGGCTCGTGCGCGTGCAGCTTCACCGCGGTGTAGACGAGCGCGACGAGCGCGGTCGCCACGAGCAGCAGCAGACCGATGGTGTAGTCGTTGTCGGCGGAGTCGTAGGTGGCGCCCATGACGAGCGGCGGAAAGTACCCGCCGAGCCCGCCGGCGGCCGCGACGAGGCCGGTGACCGATCCCACGGACGTGGCGGGTGCGCGACGCGCCACCCACGCGAAGACGCCACCGGTGCCGATGCCGAGGAAGATCGCGAGCAGGATGAACGTCGCCGCGGACCACACGTCCGGGGGCGGCTGGGCGATCGCAATCGCGGCCATCGCTGCCGTCCCGGCGAACGACACGAGCACGACGTACTTCGGGGCGATGCGGTCGGACAGGGCACCCCCGATCGGCCGGGCCAGCACTGCGGCCAGAGCGAACGCCGCTGTCCGCGCGCCGGCGTCGACAGCGGAGAAGCCGTAGATCGTCTTGATGTAGGTGGGAAGGTAGTTGCTGAAGGCCACGAAGCCACCGAAGACGACCGCGTAGAGGAACGACATCTCCCAGGTCACGCGGAGTTTCAGCGCAGCGGCAAGCTTCGGGACGACCGCGTCGGTGTTCGGGCGGAACTGCGGCGAATCACGCATCACGAGGAAGCACACCCCTGCCGTGACGGCAAGCGCCGCGGCGACGATGACGTGGGTTACCAGCAGCCCGAACCACTCTGCGAACCGCGGAGTGAAGAACGCGGACAGGGCCGTCCCCACCATGCCGGCTCCGAAGACGCCGGTCGCGAAGCCCCGCCTGGACGCCTCGTACCAGTTGTTGGCGAACGGGATACCCACTGCGAAGATCGTTCCGGCGATACCGAGGAAGAAGCCGAAGACGAGCAACAGAGGGTAGGAGCCGACGCTGCCGGCCACACCGACGGCGAGCACCGGGACGATCGAGGCCAGCGAGATCGCGATGAACATGACGCGGCCGCCGTAACGATCCGTGAGCGAGCCCACCACGATGCGCCCCAGGGATCCTACGAGAATGGGCGTCGCGACGAGGATCGAGGCCTGTGTACTGCTGAGCGAGAGGTCGCCCGCATACGTCGTGGACAAGGGGCCGATCATGTTCCATGCCCAGAAATTGATTGCCGAGACCCACGTTGCCAGCGCGAGGTTCGAGCTCCGCCGCGCCTCTGTAACACCTACCGAAGCCGTCACGGATCCAGCAAATCATCGACACGCGCACGCGGGGTGAATTCGAGGAAAATACCGACGGTCCGTTCCGCCCCGGAGCCGCGGCAGGGGCGGGTGCTCCTCCTGTTCGAGGCCGGGTGTTCACCCTCGGGCTGCGGTTTCGGGCTGCGGTTTCGGCCTGCGGTTTCACCCTCCAGGGGTGAGGCGCCGCACAGGGGTACGACCTACCGTCGGAATCGACCGCGGATTCACTCGCGGCCGAAAGGCGCACCCGCGTCCCGATCGAACGAAGTGGATCGACGATGACCGCACCCACTCACTCCACCGTCCGTACCCGCGCGCAGAACGCGACGTCACGCAGGGGCGGTGCGTCCCGCCACGACATGCCCTGGTCGCTGCCGATTCCGGCCATCGTCCTCGGCGCCGCAGCGGCCGCCGCGGCACCCGTGGGGGCGTACACCGGCTCCGTTCTCGCCGGCGTCGTCACTGCGGCGGCAACGACCGCGGCCGTGGCGTCCGCCGCGTTGATGATCCGGGCCTGACCCTCAGCCCTCGACGATCCCTACCGGGAACTCCCGAAGGACCCCATGAGGAGACGACAGACCGCGGGTGGCCTCACCCCGACGGCCACGATGACCACCGAAGAGATCAAGACCCGGATCACCGCGATGTTCGACTACGGGAACGACACTGTTCCCGGGTCCGACCGCGCCGCGGAGGAACGGTCGCAGGCGCCGGAGCGCGGTCGATCCGTCACCGGCTCGCCGGGCACGTGACCCGGCTTCCGATCCGCCTCCGTTCACCGCGGATCACCGAACCCGTCCCATGACGAGGGCACCGGCCGCCGCACAGGACTACTCTCGTCGCATGACGGGGCCACCGGCCGGCGCGCAGGACGAGCATGCTCCCGCGTTGTCGATGGTGCGTTCCCTCGTGCCTCGGCTTCCCGGCCGGGTGGTGCGGCGCGCGCGTCTCGAACGCATCCTCGAAGACGGGGTGAGTGCCGGCACCGTGCTCGTATCGGCACCGGCCGGGTCGGGTAAGACGCTGTTGCTGGCCTCCTGGGCAGCGGCACATCCCGGGCCCGTGGCATGGCTCTCGGTGGAACGTGAGGACGCCGAACCGACGCAGTTCTGGAGCCGGGTCCTGGACTCGCTCCGCGCCGTCGGCGGGTTCCCCGCCGGGTCGTTGCTGGCGACGATGCAGGTCCCACCCAGCTTCGACCCCCGATTCGTCTCCGTGTTCGCCGATGCGTGTGGCCGGCTTCCCCATCCCGTCGTCCTGGTGCTGGACGACATGCACCTGCTCGCGGGGACGCCGGCCGTGGAGTCGCTCGCGGCAGCCGTCCGCAGGGGGCTCGGCAACGTGCGACTGGTGATCGCCACTCGCAGCGATCCCGCGTTGCCCCTGCAACGACTCCGCCTGAGCGGTCAGCTGACCGAGATCCGCGCGGAAGCGTTGCGGTTCGATGCCGCCGAGGCGAAACAGCTCCTGGCCGACCACGATGTCCTCCTCGAACCCGCGCAGATGCAGACCCTCCTCACCAAGACCGAGGGATGGGCGGCCGGCCTGCGGCTCGCGGCCCTGTCGCTCCGGACCTCGAACGATGTGGAGGCCACCGTGGAGTCGCTTGCGGGGGACGAACGGTCGGTCGCCGACTACTTCGCGGAAGAGGTTCTGGCCAACCAGGATCCGGCACTGGGCCGGTTCCTGCTCGACACGTGCGTCGTAGGGCGGATTTCCGCCGAACTGGCCGACGTCCTGACGGGGCGTACCGACGGCCAGCAGTTTCTGATTCGGCTCGAACGGGACAACCTGTTCGTCGTCGCGTTGAACCACCGGCGGGAGTGGTACCGCTATCACCAACTGTTCGGGGACCTGCTGCGACACCGACTCAAGTCCCAGGATCCCGAGCGCCGCCGCGTGTTGCACCGGCGTGCCGCCCGGTGGTTCGCGGACCACGGCGAACTCCTCGAGGCGGCCCGCCACCTGCGCGCCGCGGAGGACTGGCTCGGACTTGCCCGGTTCGTCCTGCGAGCGGCGGGAGCAGAAATCCTGGGTCCGGAACGTCCGGCGCTGGTGGCACTGCTGCGGGACGCACCCGCCGAGCTGGTCGGGGGGCATGCCGAGGTGGCGGCGGCCGCCGCGGTCGCCGCGTATGCGGAGTACGATCCGGTCGGCGTCGCCACCCACATGGCCCGCGCCCGCGAGCTGCTCGACCCTCTCCCGACCGCCGACGCGCGGCTCACCGGGACGGTCCTGGTCACTCTCGATGCGGTGCTCGCCTGGATGAAGGCAGATCCGTCGCGGCAGGTCAGCGCCGCACGAGAAGCGATCCGCCAACTCGAGGGGATCTCGCCGGCGGACATGCCGGCCTCTCCCGTATACCGAATCGCCGCCGGCACCGTCCTCGCGATGGGCAAGCTGTGGTCCGGAGAACTCGATGCCGCCGAGGCGATGCTCGCGTCCACGACTTCGGCGCTGGCCGCCGGATCGGCGATGACACCGGTACTCGCGCTGCACCTGCACGGCAACACAGCCGTGCTCATGGCGATGGCCGGCCGGTTGCGGGCGGCACGCAGAGAGGTCGATCTCGGACTGGCTGTCGCCGACGAGCTGGGATGGACCTTCCTGCCGCCGTCGGCCACGGCGCTGCTGGCCGAGTCCATGATCCGCCTGCTCGAGGCGGACATCGAGGCCTGTTCCGTTGCGGTCGAGCGGGGGCACACGAGCCTGGGCGAGTTCCGCGACCGCTACATCGAAACCAGCTTCGGGCTCGTACAGGCACGGCTCGCGCTCTCGGCGGACAACCCGGCGGCGGCACGGGCGCACCTGGGGCGATTGCGGCAGCGCATGTCCGACTGGGTCATCCCGCGCTTCCTTGCCGAGTGGTACGAACTCGTCGAGGCAGAGATCCTGCTCGCCGAAGGACGGGCCCACGAGGTTGCGGCGCTGCTGTCCGCCGAGAAGGGACGAGCGGATCTCGCGCGCCCCGGCGCGCACCGTGTGGTCCTCGTGGCGCGGTCGTACCTGGCGTCCGACGAACCGCGCCGATGCCTGCAACTGGTGGCACCGCTGCTCGGGGGAGAACCGATCGACAACGGGCCGACCGTCGATGCCTGGCTGCTCACCGCACTCGCACACGACCGGCTGCAGGCGGATGGCGAAGCCGAGATTGCCCTGGCACGTGCCCTCGTCGTGGCCGCGCCCGAAGGAATCGCGCGGCCGTTCCTCCTGGCCGGGGGCCGAGTCCGAGCACTGCTGGAACGACACAACCGCCTCGACGACGCCCACCGCGAGTTCGTCTCGATGCTGATCGGCAGGATGGGCGGGACCGCCGACCGGTCCGAGGCCCCGCAACTGCTCGAGCCGTTGACCAGTCGCGAACGGGCTGTCCTTCTGCTCCTGCCCACCATGATGAGCAATGCCGAGATCGCCGACGAGCTCTTCGTGTCAGTGAACACCGTCAAGGCACATCTGAAGTCTCTGTACCGCAAGTTCGGTGCCACGAGTCGCCGCCAGGCGGTGGTGCGGGCGCGGGAACTCGGACTGCTGTCGAGCGCAGGCGCCCCGACTACCTCCCAGGGGCCGTAGCAGGCGCCGCGCCGGCGGGAGAACACGCGACCGCCCGCGTCTCCGTCCGTCCCAGGGACAGACGGAGACGCGGGCGGCCGGGATCCGAGTGTCAGCTCTCGGCGGTGTCGCCGGACTCGGCCGGAACTGCGGGTGTCGCGTCCGAAGCGCCGGCGGTGTCCTCGTCGGGCACCGGCACCAGGCTGATCTTGCCCCGGTTGTCGATGTCGGCGATCTCGACGCGGATCTTCGAGCCGACGTTGACGACGTCCTCGACCTTGGCGATGCGCTTGCCGTTGCCGAGCTTGCTGATGTGCACCAAGCCGTCGCGGCCCGGCAGCAGCGAGACGAACGCACCGAACGCCGTGGTCTTGACCACGGTCCCCAGGAACCGCTCGCCCACCTTCGGCAGCTGCGGGTTCGCGATGGCGTTGATCTTGTCGATCGCGGCCTGGGCGGACGGGCCGTCGGCGGCGCCGACGTACACCGTGCCGTCGTCCTCGATGGAGATGTTCGCGCCGGTCTCCTCGGTGATCGAGTTGATCATCTTGCCCTTGGGGCCGATGACCTCGCCGATCTTGTCCACCGGGACCTTGATGGTGGTGATCCGCGGAGCGAACGGGCTCATCTCGTCCGGGGTCTCGATGGCCTCGGCCATCACCTCGAGGATGGTGGCGCGGGCGTCGCGAGCCTGCGCCAGCGCGCCGGCGAGCACCTGGGACGGGATCCCGTCGAGCTTGGTGTCGAGCTGCAGCGCGGTGACGAAGTCCTTCGTGCCGGCCACCTTGAAGTCCATGTCACCGAACGCGTCCTCGGCGCCGAGGATGTCGGTCAGTGCGACGTAACGGGTCTCACCGTCGACCTCGTCGGAGACCAGGCCCATCGCGATACCGGCGACGGGCGCCTTGAGGGGCACGCCGGCGTTCAGCAGCGAGAGCGTGGAGGCACACACCGAGCCCATCGAGGTGGATCCGTTCGAGCTGAGCGCCTCGGAGACCTGACGGATCGCGTAGGGGAACTCCTCCTGGCTGGGCAGGACCGGGATCAGGGCCCGCTCGGCGAGGGCGCCGTGGCCGATCTCGCGGCGCTTCGGGGAGCCGACGCGGCCGGTCTCACCGGTGGAGTACGGCGGGAAGTTGTAGTGGTGCATGTACCGCTTGCTGGTCTCGGGACCGAGCGAGTCGATCTGCTGCGCCATCTTCACCATGTCCAGCGTGGTGACACCCATGATCTGGGTCTCGCCGCGTTCGAACAGCGCCGAGCCGTGCGCGCGCGGCACCACCGCGACCTCGGCGGACAGGGCACGGATATCCGTGACACCGCGGCCGTCGATGCGGAACTGGTCCCGCAGGATCCGCTGGCGGACCAGCTTCTTCGTCAGGGAACGGAACGCCGCGCCGATCTCCTTCTCGCGGCCCTCGAAGTTGGGGGCCACCTGCTCGAGGACCTCGACCTTGACCTCGTCGGTCCGCTCGTCGCGCTCCTGCTTGCCGGCGATGGTCAGCGCCTCGGACAGCTTGGCCGACGCGGCGGCCTCGACGGCCTCGTACACGTCTGCCTCGTAGGCCGGGAACACCGGGAAGTCACCGGTGGGCTTCGCCGCGGCGGCGGCGAGCTGCTGCTGGGCGATGCACAGCCGCGCGATGAACGGCTTGGCGGCCTCGAGGCCCTCGGCGACGACGGTCTCGGTCGGTGCCTGCGCCCCGCCGGCCACCAGCTCGACGACGTTCCCGGTGGCCTCGGCCTCGACCATCATGATCGCGACGTCGGCGGTCTCGGGGTTGTCGCCGCCACCCACGATGCGGCCCGCGACGACCATGTCGAACACGGCGTTCTCGAGCTGCTCGACCGTGGGGAACGCGACCCACTGGCCGGTCTTGTTCTCCTCCGAGGTGATCAGCGCGACCCGCACGCCACCGACGGGTCCGGAGAACGGCAGGCCGGCGATCTGCGTGGATGCCGACGCGGCGTTGATGGCGACGACGTCGTACAGGTCGTTCGGGTTCAGGCTGAGCACCGTCACCACGACCTGGATCTCGTTGCGCAGGCCGTCGACGAACGACGGGCGCAGCGGCCGGTCGATGAGACGGCAGGTCAGGATCGCGTCGGTCGAGGGCCGGCCCTCACGACGGAAGAACGAGCCGGGGATGCGTCCCGCGGCGTACATGCGCTCCTCGACGTCCACCGTCAGCGGGAAGAAGTCGAAGTGCTCCTTGGGCTGCTTGGAGGCGCTCGTCGCCGACAGCAGCATGGTCTCGTCGTCGAGGTACGCGACGACGGAGCCGGCGGCCTGCTGGGCGAGGCGGCCGGTCTCGAAACGAATCTGACGGGTGCCGAAGGACCCGTTGTCGAGGACCGCGACGGACTCGAACACGCCCTCGTCGACCTCGACTGCGGAATTGCTGGTCATCTCTACTCTTCTCTTCCCTCTCGTCTTCGCCGTACCCGCGCGGGCGCCACAACCCTCGTGGCTGCAGCTGCGCACCGATCGCCCGTACCCGCGTCTCACGGGCCGAGCGTGCGGAGGCGGTCGTCGATCGAAACCGTCCGGACCGGGTCCGGAAGGTCACTACCGAAGACCGACACCGTCGGTGCATACGGTTCCGCGGGCGGTGTCGCCGTCCGCGGGTGCCGCTGCCGGTGTCCGACGGGCACGTAGCCCGTCTCCGACCGCACAGCGGCCAAACACCGATAGCCAACGAGGCTCAGTCTAAGCATTGCCTCGTTGGCTATCGGAAAGATCAGCGAACGCAGATCGCGTCGTCGCTTCGTCGCGCTCCTATCGACGCAGACCCAGACGCTGGATCAGCGAACGGTAGCGGTTGACGTCGACCTTCTCGACGTACTTGAGCAGCCGGCGACGACGACCGACCAGCAGCAGCAGGCCGCGGCGGGAGTGGTGGTCGTGCTTGTGCTGCTTCAGGTGCTCGGTCAGGTCCTGGATGCGCTTGGTGAGCATCGCGACCTGCGCCTCGGGCGATCCGGTGTCGGTCTCGTGGAGGCCGTACTCGCCGAGGATCTGCTTCTTCTGCTCGGTGGTCAATGCCACTGGTGATACTCCTGATCGATGACGTCCGCGCGCTTCGTGAAACGGGCCGGAACCCGTCGGTGCGGCCACCGCGAACCACAGCACACACCAGCGGATGAGCGTACCAGAGGGGTGCGCACCCGCTTCGGTCACCCTCGCCCCCGGGGGCCGGTGCCGGATCGCCGGCCGCCGGTGGCCTCGATCACCTCGGCGAACCCCTCCTCGAGGAGGGTCGCGTACCGATCGAGGTCCGGCATCAGCAGCGGGGAGCTCATGACGGTGACGGCGAACGAATCGCCGGCCCGGCTGAAGGAGTGCACCAGACCCATCCCCGGACGCAGAGACTGGATGCCGGCGACGAATCGGAATGCCGCGCCGCCGTAGGTCCAGTCGGCCTCGCCGCCACAGTCGACACTGGTGACCGCCGTCTGGGCCGGGCCCGGGGCTCCCCCTGCCGACGCCGCGCGGTCGTGCCGGTCCGTCACCCGGCGGTACACCGGATACGGCACCGCACCCGCGCCCGCGAGGCGGTCCAACACCTCGGGAGACGTCGCGATCCGCCGCTCGTGGGCGAGCGCGTCGGCCACGGCCGCCACCCGGTCGCGGGGATCGGCGACCTCGGTGCACAACGGAACGATCGCGGCAGTCAGCCGGTTGACGCCCAGCGCGACACCGGCCGCACCCACCGCGACCGGAACCGCGACGCGTACATCGACGACGGGCGCGCAGTGCTCGCCGAGGTAGCGCTGCAGCGCCAGGGATACCGCCGCCAGGCCCATGGCTGTCACGGTGTAGGTCCGGCCCACGAGACTGCCCAGGTCCGGACGCACGATCCGGATCGCCCGGTCGCGCCCGGGGGCGCGGGCGAGCATCGGCCGCGCCGCCGGCGACGGGACCGCCGGGGTGTCCGCGGACCGCGCCGATGCCGCCCGCCGCACCAGGACCGCGCCGAGCCCCAGGTACCAGCGAGCGAAGCGTGCCACCCCCGACACCGCTGCGGCGGCGTGGTGCGGGCGCGTCGCGGCCGGCGCCAGACCGGGAACGCGCAGTGGCTGCCCGTCCGCGCCGAACAGTGCGCCGAGGAAGGCACCCAACGCCGAACCGACCATCACGGCGTGGCTGACCTGCAGCACGACGACCGTCACGGTCGCCGTCGGGTCGTCGGGGTCGGACACTCCGGCGAAGACGTGCAGGCACCACGCACGCCGCCGGACGTCCAGCGGGTCCGCGCAGAGGTCGGCGATGGCGTCGATGCAGTCCGTGAACGAGCCGCCGGCCCACTCGCGGTACTCGATACGTTGCTCGGGCGGGAGTTGCGCCCGCACCCAGTACGGGTAGTCCAGCCGGCCGGGCGCCTCGACGATCCGCCGGTCCAGCGCCGTCAGCAGATGCGTCCGGGAACGCAGGTGAGCGAGCGCGTCCCCGGGGCCGCGAACGGTCCTGTCCTGCTCATCGAACACGACGAATGCGGACCAGTCGGTCGGCCGGCCCGGTTTCGACTCGTAGTAGTTCGCGGCATCTGCCCAGGTCAGGCGCGCGTGCCGCCACTGACGTATCGACACACCGGGAATTGTCCCCGATCGGGGCGCGATCCCGGGCCGGAACGGCCCCTAGCCGCGAGCGCGCTCGAGCACTTCGCGTGCCCGCTCGGCGTCACGGTGCATCGCCGAGACGAGGGCCTCCACCGATTCGAACCGCTCCATCCCGCGCAGCCGCTCGACGAAGTCGACCGCGACGTGCTGGCCGTACAGGTCGGCCTCCTCGTCGAGGACGAACGCCTCGACCGTGCGGGTACGCCCGGAGAAGGTCGGGTTGGTGCCCACCGATACGGCCGCGAGGTACCGCTCCCCCGGGGTGACGGTGCCGAGTCCACCGCTACCCGGACCGAGGACGGTGAACCAGCACGCGTAGACGCCGTCCGCGGGAATGGCCGAGTACATGGGCGGCGCGACGTTCGCGGTGGGGAAGCCGAGATCGCGGCCCCGGCCGTCGCCGTGCACCACGACGCCCTCGACGCGGTGGGGGCGGCCCAGCGCGTCGGCCGCGGCGGCGACGTCGCCGGCGTCCACGCACGAGCGGATATAGGTGGACGAGAACGTCACCGCATGTTCGCTGAGCAGGGTCAGGCCCTGGACGGCGAAGCCGAAACGCTCGCCGATGGTGCGCAGCAGATCCACATTGCCGGCGGCCTTCTTGCCGAAGGTGAAGTTCTCGCCGACGACGACCTCGGCGACATGGAGCCGCTCGACGAGGATCTCGTGGGCGTACCGCTCGGGGGACAACTTCATGAACTCGGGCGTGAACGGCATGACGCAGAAGACGTCGATGCCGAGTTCCTCGGCCAGTTCGGCACGTCGCGCCAGGGTCGTGAGCTGTGCCGGGTGGCTGCCCGGCCGGACGACCTCCATCGGGTGCGGATCGAACGTCATCAGGGCGCTGGCCGTGCCGCGTTCCTTCGCCGACTTCACCGCCCGCGCGATCAGTTGCTGATGCCCGCGGTGCACACCGTCGAACACCCCGATCGTCAGGACACAACGACCCCAATCCGCAGGAATTTCGTCGAGACCTCGCCATCTCTGCACACGCTGCAGCCTACGACCCGGCGGCCGGGCGGTCATCTCCGGCTCGCCCGGAGCGCCTCATGGACAACTCCGCCAGTGTCCCGCCATAATTTCGGCATGCCGAACATTTTCGTTGGACTACGCAAAATCGTGGTGGTCGTCGCGGCCACGACGGTCCTGGCGGGCTGTGCCGCGGCGCAGAGTTCCGACGACGACCGGCCCCTGGTACTGACCACTTTCACCGTGCTCGCGGACATGGCCCGCAACGTCGCCGGGGAGCACCTGCGGGTCGAGTCGATCACCAAGGTCGGCGCCGAGGTCCACGGTTACGAACCCACCCCGGGCGACCTGCGTTACGCCTCCCGCGCCGACCTCGTCCTCGACAACGGCCTCGGCCTCGAGCGCTGGTTCGAGCAGTTCCTCGCCGATACCGACGCGGCCCACGCCGTGCTCAGCGACGGGGTTCCGCCGCTGCCGATCGGCGAGGACGCCTACGCGGGGCGGCACAACCCGCACGCGTGGATGTCCCCGTTGGCGGCCCAGACCTACGTCGACAACATCGCCGCCGCCTTCACCGACCTCGACCCCGAGCACGCCGCGGACTACGCCGCCAACGCCGCGGCGTACCGCACCGAACTACAGGCGCTGCACGAAGAACTCGTCGCCGATCTGGCCGTGCTGCCGCCGAACCACCGGGCGCTGGTCACCTGCGAGGGGGCCTTCAGCTACCTGGCCCGCGACGCCGGCCTGAGCGAGGCCTACCTGTGGGCGGTCAACGCCGACCAGCAGGGCACCCCGCAGCAGATCGCCCGCACCGTCGACTTCGTCCGGACCAACGCCGTGCCTGCCGTGTTCTGCGAGTCCACCGTCTCGGACAAGGCCCAGCGGCAGGTCGCCGAGGACACCGGAGCCCGGTTCGGCGGAACCCTGTATGTCGACTCGCTCTCCGAGCCGGACGGTCCCGTGCCCACCTACCTCGACCTGCTCCGGCACGACGTCCGCACCATCACCGAAGGGCTGCGTCCATGACCGCGACACCCACCCCCGCCCTGGCCGTCTCGCGGCTCAGCGTGCACTATCGCACCGTCACGGCGCTCGACGGCGTCGACCTGACGCTCATCCCCGGCCGGGTGTGCGGGCTCGTCGGTACCAACGGCTCGGGCAAGTCCACCCTCTTCAAGGCGATCATGGGCATCGTGCGACCGAGCACCGGCACCGTGTCCATCGGCGGGACCGACACCGTCACCGCCCGGAAGGCCGGTGCCGTCGCGTACGTGCCGCAGAGCGAGGCCGTCGACTGGGACTTCCCCATCAGCGTGGGCGAAGTCGTGATGACGGGCCGCTACGGCCGGCAGAACTGGCTGCGCCGGCCGCGGCCCGCCGACCACGCCGCCGTCCGGGCCGCGCTCGAACGCGTCGACATGGCCGGCTACGTGCAGCGGCAGATCGGCCAGCTCTCCGGGGGTCAGCGCAAGCGTGTCTTCGTCGCCCGTGCCATCGCCCAGGGCGCTCCCCTGCTCCTGCTCGACGAGCCGTTCGCCGGCGTGGACAAGCGCACCGAGGCTGCCCTGACGGAGGTGATCCGGGACCTTGCCGGTTCGGGGCACACGATCCTCGTCGCCACCCATGACCTCGCCGGACTGTCGCTGCTGTGCGACGAGGCCGCGCTGCTGCAGCGGCGCATCCTCGTCCACGGCGCCCCGGACGAGGTGCTGCGGCCGGAGAACCTCGCGCGCGCCTTCGGCGTCGACCCCCTGCTGCCGGCCCCCCACGTCGCCCAGGAGGCACGGTGAACCTCGTCGAACTGATCGTCGAACCTCTGCAGTACGGCTTCATGCAGCGCGCCCTCGTCGTCGCGGTGGCCGCCACGATCGTGTGTGCCCTGCTCAGCTGCTGGCTCGTACTCATCGGGTGGTCGCTGATGGGCGACGCCGTCTCCCATGCCGTGCTGCCCGGCGTGGTGCTGGCCTACCTGGTGGGAGCGCCGTTCGCGGTGGGCGCGCTGCTGTTCGCCGGGGCCGCCGTCGCTCTGATCGGGCTCGTCCGCAACACCACCAAGGTCAAGGAGGACGCCGCGATCGGCGTGGTCTTCACGACGTTGTTCGCCCTCGGTGTCGTGCTGATCTCGAAGAACCCGAGCCAGGTGGACCTGCACCATGTGCTGTTCGGCAACCTGCTGGGCCTGGCCACCGCGGACATGTGGCAGGTCACCGCGCTCGCAGTGGTGGTGCTCGTCGTGTTGATCGCCAAGCGCCGCGACCTGACCCTGTTCGCGTTCGACCGGGGGCAGGCCCACGCCCTCGGGATCTCCCCGGCCCGGCTGTCCGCGCTGCTGCTCGCGCTGCTGGCGGTCACCATCGTCGCCGCCATCCAGGCCGTCGGGGTCATCCTCGTCGTGGCGATGCTGATCATCCCCGGTGCGACGGCGTACCTGCTCACCGAACGGCTGTCGCGGATGCTGGTGCTCGCTCCCACCCTGGCTGCACTGACGTCGGCGACCGGCGTATACGTCAGCTACTACACCGATGCCTCCACCGGCGGCGTCGTCGTTCTGGCCCAAGCGGTCGTGTTCACGATGGCCTATCTGTTCTCGCCCCACCAGGGACTCGTCACCGGAGCCCTGCGACGGCGCACTCGGCTGCGCGAGCCGGATGATTCGACGGTGAGAGTTGCCTAAGCTGTCCCCGTGGGCGACAGGAGCGGGGCGACCGAGGTGGCGGCGACGGACATGCTGACGCCGGTCGCGCAGGACTATCTCAAGATCATCTGGACCGTCCGGGAATGGTCGGGTGAGAAGGTCTCGACGAAGCTGCTCGCCGAGAAGCTCGGAGTGTCGGCCTCGACCGTCTCCGAGGCCGTCCGCAAGCTCGCCGAGCAGGGTCTCGTCGACCACGCACGCTACGGCGCGATCTCGCTCACCGAGGCCGGGCGCGCGGCGGCCGTGGCCATGGTCCGCAAGCACCGCCTGCTCGAGACGTATCTGGTCCGGGAACTCGGCTACGGCTGGGACGAGGTGCACGACGAGGCCGAGGTGCTCGAGCACGCCGTCTCCGACCGGCTCGTCGCCGCGATCGACGCCAAGCTCGGCCATCCGGAACGGGACCCGCACGGAGATCCGATCCCGGCGGTCGACGGCACGATCCCCACGCCGCCGGCCCGCCAGCTCAGCGCGTTCGTCGACGGTGAGCACGGCCGGGTCGCCCGCATCTCCGACGCCGACCCGGCAATGCTGCGCTACTTCGACGACGTGGGCATCGCCCTCGACACCGACATCCGCGTCGTCGAACGCCGCGACTTCGCAGGCACCGTCGCGGTTCGCATCGGCGGCGACGCCGGCAGCACGGTCGACCTGGGACATCCCGCCGCCGACGCGATCTGGCTGGTGTAGGCGGCTCCGCCGCTACCGGGATGTGGGTCAGTGCGCCGCCGTTCACGGCGGTGGTGAAGGCCCGCGCGGGAAGGGCCGCCAGGGCCGAGCCGTGCCCTGGACGGGACGGTTCTGCTGCTCGATGTACTGGCGCACGATGCTCAGCGGCGCGCCGCCGACGGACCCGGCGAAGTAGGACCCGGACCACAGCCGTTGCGCGCGCCAGTAGTGCCGGACCAGCTCGGGGAACTCCTGGCGCAGACGACGGGAGGAGACGCCTTTCAGGCTGTTGACCAGCTTCGAGACGGCGACCTTGGGCGGGTAGTGGACCAGCAGGTGTACGTGGTCGGCCTCGCCGTGGAACTCGACCAGCTCGGCCTCGAAGTCCGTGCACACCGCGCGCATGATCTCTTCCATCCGGTTCAGGTGCCGGTCACCGAACACCTGGCGCCGGTACTTCGTGACGAAAACCAAGTGCACATGCATGAGGAACGTGCAGTGTCTGCCAGTGCGGATGTCGTCTTCATCGCCCATAAACCAATACGGTACAGTGGTCTGTGTGCAGCTCCGGTACGCCTACCGGCTCGACCCGACCCCGGCCCAGCGCCGAGTGTTGGCGCGGGTGTTCGGCTGCGCCCGGGTGGTGTTCAACGACGCCATCGCCGCTCGGCGGGCGGCGCACGAGGCGGGGGCGCCGTTCCCGACCGACGCGGCGCTGTCGAAGGCGCTGACCGCGGCGAAACGGACCCCGGAACGGGCATGGCTGGCCGAGGTGTCCGCCGTCGTCCTGCAACAGGCCCTCGCCGACGCCTGCGCCGCCTACCGGAACTTCTTCGCCTCCCTCGACGGCACCCGGAAGGGTCGCAAGCTCGGCGCGCCCCGGTTCCGGTCACGGACGGACCGGGCCCAGTCGATCCGGTTCACCAAGGCCGCCCGGTTCCGGGTGCTCCCGAACGGGCGGCTGCGGCTGCCGGGGGTCGGGGACGTCCCGGTGCGCTGGTCGCGCGACCTGCCCTCGGCGCCGTCGAGCGTGACGGTGACGATGGACGCGGCCGGGCGGTACCACGCCTCGTTCGTCGTCGACGTCCCCGACCAGCCGTTGCCCCTCGTGCCGCACGAGGTGGGGATCGACCTGGGGCTGACACACTTCGCGGTACTGTCGGACGGCACGAAGGTCGACGCCCCCCGCCTCGCCCGCAAGGCGCAGGCCAAGCTGCGGACCGCGCAGAAGGAACTCGCCCGGCGGCAGAAGGGCTCGGCCCGCCGGGAGCGTGCGCGCCGAAAGGTGGCGCGCTGCCACGCCCGGGTCGGGAACACCCGCCGGGACTGGCTCCACAAGCTCTCCTCCACGATCGTCCGCGAGAACCAAGCGGTGTACGTGGAGGACCTCGCCGTGTCCGGGCTGGCCCGGACGAAGCTCGCCCGCTCGGTGCACGATGCCGGGTGGTCGACGTTCACGGCGATGCTCGAGTACAAGGCACGGCGGCACGGGCGCACCTTCGCCCGGGTCGACCGGTGGTTCCCCTCCACGCGGGCGTGCTCGGTGTGCGGGGCCATCGGGGAGGCCAAGCCCCTGCACGTCCGGTCGTGGACCTGCCCGTGTGGCGCGGTCCACGACCGAGATGTGAACGCCGCGAAGAACATCCTGGCCGCGGGACGCGCGGACAGCCCAACGCTCGTGGAGCCGGTGTCAGCCGGGACCCCGGTCCCGCACCCGGCCGTGAAGCGAGAACCCGCCGGGAGCACCGCATGAGCGGCGCAGACCGGAATCCCCGCTGTTCACGACGGGGAGGACGTCAAATGGTGGCCGGGCGCACGACGAACACCGCCGAGGCCCGCGTGCCCTTCTCCTGGAGCAGCGCCGCGGCGCGGCCGGACGGATCGATCGCCGCGTACACGCCGGGGATCCCCACCGGGTCCAGCCACCGGCCGTTCGCGAGCAGTGCCGCCTCCGCGGCGGTGACGTCCCGGCACGGGAACGCCGTCCGGATCGCGGCGTCGATGTCCAGGCTCACGGTCGGGTCGTCCTCGAGCTGGGCGAGCGTGCGAGCGTGCTCGAGCCCGAACGGGCCGACCCGGGTGCGGCGGAGCGCGGTCAGATGCGCGCCGACACCCAGCGCGGACCCCAGGTCGCGGGCGAGCGCCCGGATGTAGGTGCCCGACGAGCACTCCACCTCGACGTCGAGGTCGACGAAACACCCGCGGTCCGCGCGCACCTCACGCCGGGCGAGTACCGCGAAACGGGAGACCGTGACCGGGCGGGCCGCCAGCTCGACGGTCTCCCCGTCGCGCATCCGGGCGTAGGCACGCTTGCCGTCCACCTTGATCGCGCTGACGCTGGCGGGCACCTGGGAGATGTCCCCCGTGAGCGCGGCGACGGCCGTAGCGATCGCCTCGTCCGTGACCGCGGCGGCGTCGGTGGTCGCGAGCACCTCGCCGTCGGCGTCGTCGGTGACGGTGCTCTGGCCGAGCCGGATCGTCGCCGCGTACGCCTTGGTGGTGAGGGCGAGCAGACCGAGGATCTTCGTCGCGCGCTCCACCCCGAGGACGAGCACGCCCGTCGCCATCGGATCCAGGGTGCCGGCGTGACCGACCTTGCGAGTGCCGAGCAGTCGCCGGCAGCGGGCCACCACGTCGTGGCTCGTCATGCCCGCGTCCTTGTCGACGACGAGCAGACCGGCACGGGTGAGGGCGGGGTTCTCGGAGGCAGACACGGGGCCCGATTCTGCCACGACGACTGCGACGTCAGCGCACGACGATCGCCGTGAGCACCAGACCGTCGGCGATCAGCCAGCGCCCGTCGAACGCGGCCAGGGGGGCACCCGTCCGGGTGTCTCCGGGGACGAGCAGGTCGGAGCGAAACGTGCCCGACGCGACTGCGCCCGGTGCGGCCGCGCCGTCGCGCTCGAACGTGATGTGGGCGTCCTCGAAGCCGAGCCAGCGTCCGGTGAGCGGGAACCACGCCTTGTAGGTGGCCTCCTTGGCGCAGAAGAGCAGGCGGTCCCAGTGCAGACTCGGATCGGTGCCCGCGAGCCAGGTGCGCTCCTGGGGCAGGGAGACCGCTTCGAGCACCCCGTCGGGGAGAGGTCCGTGCGGCTCGGCGTCGATCCCCAGCGACCGCACTTGCAACGCATAGGCCAGAACAGCTCCGCGGTATCCGTCGCAGTGGGTGAGGCTGCCGACCACCCCTCGCGGCCAGACCGGTGCCCCTTTGTCGCCCTTGAGCACCGGGCCGGGTTCCATCCCGAGCTGCCGCATGGCCAGCCGGGCGCAGTGCCGTGCCCCGGCGAACTCCCGCCGGCGCTTGTCCACCGCGCGGGCGACCAGCGGCTCTTCCTGCGGGTGCGGTCGCAGACCGGGCGGGTCCTCGAACAACTCCGCGGCGGCGATCCCGTCGGGCAGGATCCGGCTGATCAGCCCGGTGCGGGTCGCGGTGGTCGGGTCGGTCATCGCAACTTCCCTTCGCGCCCCGCGCGCATGCTCTGTGCAGTGCGCGCTGCACGCATCTTCTCGACTTCGGCTTCCATCTCGGGCGTGACCCGGAAGTGTCCGCCCCATTTGTTCAACGATCCCGGCGGGTACTCCGGCACGGGCAGGATCTGGCGTAACAGTCGATCCGGCAGGCCCCGGCGCTGCCATTCCCGCGGATAGCCGAGAGAGACCTCCTCGAAGCGGACGCCGTCGTAGTACGTGGTACGCGGGATGTGCAGGTGCCCGTACACGGCGCAGAGGGCGCGGTAGCGCAGGTGCCAGTCGGCGGTCTCGGTCGTGCCGCACCACAGGGAGAACTCCGGATAGAACAACATCCGGGTGGGCTCGCGCACCAGCGGGAAGTGGTTGATCAGCACCGTCGGCAGCGACGGATCGAGGGCGTCGAGACGCTTGCGGGTCTCGTCGAGCCGTACGCGGCACCACACGTCCCGAGTGACGTACGGGTCGGGCGCGAGCAGGAATTCGTCGGTGGCGACGACGTTGCGTTCACGGGCCAGCGCCAGGCCCTCGGCCTTCGTCGCGGTGCCCTCGGGAAGGAAGGAGTAGTCGTAGAGCAGGAACATCGGCACGAGCGTCACCGGTCCGCCCTCGCCGTGCCACACGGGGTACGGGTCCTCCGGGGTGAGCACGTCGAGTTCGCGGCACATCGTCACCAGGTAGTCGTACCGGGCGGCGCCGTGCATCTGAACCGGGTCCTTGGCGGTGGTCCACAGTTCGTGGTTGCCGGGAACCCAGATCACCTTCGCGAAACGGCTGCGCAGCAGCGACAGTGCCCAGCGGATGTCGTCGGACTTCTCGGCGACGTCGCCGGCGACGATCAGCCAGTCGTCCGGCGATTCCGGGTACAGATCCTCGGTGACGGGGCGATTGCCTCGATGCCCGACGTGGATGTCGCTGACCGCCCACAGTTTCCCCGTCACCGGCTCTCCTTCTTCGTCTCGTCGCGCGCCGTCTCGTGCGGGGGCCGAGCCTGCCGGTCCGCACCGGTCACCGCCCACCGCCCCGACCGCGTCCGCCACACGACGGCCGCCATCCGGAACACGATGAACACCGTAAGCCCAGTCCAGATACCCGCGAGACCCCAGTCCCACACGAGCGAACACCACACGAGGGGCAGGAATCCGAACAGTGCGGACGCGAGCGTGGCGGTGCGGAGGAAGGCGGCGTCGCCGGCGCCGAGCAGCACGCCGTCGAGCGCGAACACGACACCGGCGACGGGTAGGAGCGCGACGAAGAACCACCAGGCGACGTCGATCTGCTCGAGCACCCCGGGATCGCTGGTGAACAGCGCCGGAATCGCGTCGCCGCCCCCGAGGAACACCAGCGCCAGGCCGGTGGCGAACACCGTGGACCACGCGGTGATCCGCCACGCCAGGCGCTTCGCATCGGAGCGGGCTCCTCCCCCCAGGGCCGCGCCCACCAGCGCCTGGGCGGCGACGGCGAGCGAGTCGAGGGTGAGCGAGACGAAGTTCCACAACTGCAGCACCACCTGGTGTGCTGCGACGGCGGCCGCCCCGAACCGGGCGGCGACCGCGGCCGCGGACAGGAAGCACGCCTGGAAGGCCAGGCTGCGGGCGATCAGGTCGCGGCCGAGCCGCACCTGCGCGGCGATCACCGTCCGTTGTGGTCGTAGCGGCACACCGGACCGGAGCAGTGCCCCGACGAACAGCGCTGCGGACACACTCTGGCCGGCGACGTTGGCGAGGGCGGAGCCGACGAGTTCCCAGCGGGGGGCTCCGGCCAGGCCGTGCACGAGCAGCGGGCACAGCACCGCCGAGAGCGCGAGCCCGGCGAGCACGTACCGCAGGGGGCGGGCGGTGTCCTGCACACCGCGCATCCAGCCGTTGCCGGCGAGGCCGACGAGGATCAGCGGTGCGCCGAACAGGGCGACGCGCAGCCACGACACCGCGGCCTCGGCGATCTGCTCGTCGCCGGCGATCAGCGCGGCCACCGGTTCGGCCAGGAGCTGGCCGACGATCAGGATCGCCGTCCCGACGGCGAGTGCGAGCCAGGTGGCCTGCACCCCCTCGGCGACGGCGGCGTCCCGCCGTCCGGCGCCGTGGAATCTGGCGGCCCGGGCGGTGGTGCCGTAGGACAGGAAGGTCAACTGGGTGCTGACCTGGGCGAGGACGAGGCCGCCGATGGCCAGTCCGGCCAAGGCCAGGGCGCCGAGCCGGCCGACGACGGCGATGTCGAACAGAAGGTACAGGGGTTCGGCGGCGAGTACTCCGAGTGCCGGCACCGCGAGCCCGAAGATGCGTCCTGCGGTGGCCTCGGGGACGAGGTGGGACGCGGCGTCCGGTTCCGGGCCGGCGGTGTCCTGCGGCGCCGGCATCGTCAGTCCAGTGCCGCGCGCAGTGCCGCGACGACCAGGTCGCGGTCGCCGTACGCGGTGTAGCCGGATGCGAACCGGTGCCCGCCTCCCCCGAGCGCGGCGGCGGTCGCGGAAACGTCGATGTGCCGCTTCGATCGCAGCGACACCGTCCACACGTCCGGCCCGCACTCCTTGAATACGGCGGCGACCTCCGCCTCTGCCGTCGTTCGAACGATGTCGATGACGCTCTCGATCTCCTCGGCTCCCAGATGCGCGGAGTCCGCGCGGCGCACTGTCGCGTGGACGAGTCCGCGACCGCCGGCGGCATCGGGGACGAGCGTCGCCGAGGCGAGCACCATCGACAGCATGGGCAGCCACCCGAACGGGTGGGTGTCGAGAAGCCGGCGGGTGATCGCGGCGCCGTCGATCCCGGTCGCCAGCAGCCGTTCCGCGAGGCGGTGCGAGCCCGCACGCCCCCAGCGGAACGATCCGGTGTCGGTGACCAGCCCCGCGTACAGACAGTGGGCGAGGTCCGCGTCGATCTGCACGCCCCACTCGTCGAACAGATCGGCGAGCACGGCGGTGGTGGATTCGGCGGCCTCGTCGATCAGATTGTGGGTGCCGAACCGCGTGTTGGAGCGGTGGTGGTCGATCACCAGGATGCGCTTCGCTCCGGCCAGGCGGCCCGCGAGTTGCCCGAGTCGGCCGACCGTGCCGCAGTCCACGGTGACGAGGAGATCCACCTCGTGACGGACCTGCCCGGCGGGCACCCGTAGGTGACCGCCGGGCAGGTCGCGCATCGAGGCCGGAACGGCAGCCGGAGACGCGAATGCCACCTGCACCGGAGTGCCACGCCGCTCGAGCACCGTGCCGAGGGCCAGGCCGGAGGCGAAGGTGTCGGCGTCGGGCTGGACATGGCAGAGGATCGTCACCGACGTCGCGTCCTCGAGGAGCGCGACGGCGTCGCGGAGATCGACCGCCGGGGCGGCCTGCGTCGATTCGGCCATCGGTGCGCTACAGATCGTCACCGTCGTCGGGACGCGACAGATCGTCACCGTCGGGACGGGTCCGGGGCTCCTTGTATGGGTCGGGCTCGCCGGCGGGTGCGGCTCCCTCCCGGGCCTTGGCCAGCTCCTCGTCGGCAGCCCGTGCGCGCTCGAGAAGTTCCTCCATGTGCCGGGCGGTGTCCGGCACGGTGTCGGTGACGAAGGTCAGCGTGGGGGTGAATCGCACTCCGGTTCCCGCTCCGACCTTCGAGCGCAGCACACCCTTGGCCTTCTCCAGGCCGGCGGCAGCCGCGGCCAGGTCGGGTTCGGCGTCCAGATTCTCGCCGCGGACCGTGTAGTAGACGGTGGCGTCGTGCAGATCGGCGGTGACCTTCGCGTCGGTCACCGTGACGAACGCCAGCCTCGGATCCTTGATCTCGTGATCGATGGCCGTGGCGACGATCGTGGCGATGCGCTTGGCCAGTCGGCGTGCCCGTGCTGGATCGGCCATGTCAGTCGGTTCCTCTCCCCGGCCGCCGACGGCGACCACATGTTGTTCGACCGGTCCGGTCAGTCCTCCGGACCGAAAATTCTTCGCCGCACGGAGAGCAGCTGCAACTCCGGGCGTTCGGCGACGAGCCGCTCGCACGTGTCGAGCACCTCGTTGAGGTACGGCACCGCGGACGCGGCCACCGCCACCCCGATCTCGGCGCGGCGGTAGAGGTCCTGGTCACCGGTCTCGGCGGCACTGACCGTCATCCGCCGCAGCTCGGCGAGCACAGGACGGATCACGGACCGCTTCTGCTTGAGCGAGCGCACGTCGCCGAGCAGAACGTCCAGTTCCAGAGCCCCGAGATACATCCGTCCTCCGATGTCGTGCGGTGCCGATCTCCGGCACGCCGACGGCGGCGGGCGATCATCTCGCCCACCGCCGCCGACGAGACCGTCGGGTGTATCCGGCCGCGTCAGTCGCGCGGCTTCTCGCGCAGCTCGTACGCCTCGATCACGTCACCGATCTTGATGTCGGAGTAGGTGACCGTCAGACCGCACTCGAAGCCTTCCCGCACCTCGGTCACATCGTCCTTCTCGCGCCGCAGCGAGGAGATGGTGACCGTCTCGGCGACGACGTTGTTGTCGCGGAGCAGACGGGCCTTCGCGTTGCGCTTGACGATGCCGGACTGGACCATGCAGCCCGCGATGTTGCCGACCTTGGACGACTTGAAGATCGCCCGGATCTCGGCGCGGCCGAGCTCGACCTCCTCGTAGATGGGCTTGAGCATGCCCTTGAGCGCCTTCTCCACCTCGTCGATCGCCTGGTAGATGATCGAGTAGTAGCGGATGTCGACACCCTCGCGGTTGGCGAGCTCGGTGGCCTTGCCCTCCGCGCGGACGTTGAAGCCGATGATCACAGCGTTGGACGCGGCAGCCAGGTTGACGTTGGTCTCGGTCACACCACCGACACCGCGGTCGATGACTCGCAGCCGCACCTCGTCCCCGACCTCGATACCCATGAGGGCCTCCTCGAGGGCTTCGACCGTACCGGCGTTGTCGCCCTTGAGGATGAGGTTGAGCTCGTTGTGCTCCTTGAGCGCGGCATCGAGGTCCTCGAGGCTGATCCGCTTGCGGCTCTTGGCGGCCAGCGCGTTGCGCTTGCGCGCATTGCGGCGGTCCGCGATCTGCCGTGCGATGCGGTCCTCCTCGACGACGACGAGGTTGTCACCGGCGCCGGGCACCGACGTGAAGCCGATGACCTGGACCGGCCGCGAGGGCGACGCCTCGAGGACGTCGTCGCCGTGCTCGTCCACCATGCGGCGGACCCGGCCGTACGCGTCACCCGCGACGATCGAGTCGCCGACCCGCAGCGTGCCGCGCTGGACCAGGACGGTGGCCACGGGGCCGCGGCCACGGTCGAGGTGCGCCTCGATCGCGACGCCCTGCGCCTCCATGTCCGGGTTGGCCCGCAGATCGAGGGACGCGTCCGCGGTGAGCAGCACGGCCTCGAGCAGCTGGTCGATGTTCAGGCCCTGCTTCGCCGAGATGTCGACGAACATGGTGTCGCCGCCGTACTCCTCGGTGACCAGGCCGTATTCGGTGAGCTGCTGGCGGATCTTCTGAGGGTTCGCACCCTCCTTGTCGATCTTGTTCACCGCGACCACGATCGGCACGTCCGCAGCCTGAGCGTGGTTGATCGCCTCCACCGTCTGCGGCATGACGCCGTCGTCGGCCGCGACCACGAGGATCGCGATGTCGGTCGACTTCGCGCCACGGGCACGCATGGCGGTGAACGCCTCGTGACCCGGGGTGTCGATGAAGGTGATCAGCCGGTCTTCGCCGTTGAGGTGGGTCATCACCTGGTAGGCACCGATGTGCTGGGTGATGCCGCCGGCCTCGCCCTCGCGGACGTTGGCCTTGCGGATCGTGTCGAGCAGGCGGGTCTTGCCGTGGTCGACGTGACCCATGACGGTCACCACCGGCGGGCGCTGCACGAGGTCTTCCTCGGTGCCCTCGTCCTCGCCGTAGGTGATGTCGAACGACTCGAGCAGCTCGCGGTCCTCGTCCTCGGGGCTGACGACCTGAACGTTGTAGTTCATCTCGGAGCCGAGCAGCTCGAGAGTCTCGTCGTTCACCGACTGAGTGGCCGTGACCATCTCACCGAGGTTGAACAGCGCCTGCACGAGGGCCGACGGGTTCGCGTCGATCTTCTCCGCGAAGTCGGACAGCGACGCCCCGCGAGCGAGACGGATGGTCTCGCCGTTGCCGCGCGGCAGCCGCACACCGCCGACCGACGGTGCCTGCATCGAATCGTATTCCTGCCGCTTCTGCCGCTTCGACTTGCGGCCACGGCGCGGAGCGCCACCGGGACGGCCGAAGGCACCCGCGGTGCCACCGCGGCCACCGCGACCGGCACCACCGCCGCCACCACCGGGGCGACCGCGGAATCCACCGGGAGCGCCGGCACCGGTGCCGGCACCCGGAGCGCCGCCACCACCACCGCGGTAACCGCCGCCACCGCCGGCCGGACGCCCGCCGGGGGCACCGGGCCGACCGGGACGACCGGTCGGGGCGGGACGTGCAGCACGCTGCGGCATCGCGCCCGGGTTCGGACGCGGGGGCATCGATCCCGGGGACGGCCGGGGGCCACCCTGGCCGGGGGCCGGACGGGGACCGCCGGGACCGGCCGCGGGGCGACCCTGGCCGGGGGCCGGACGGGCACCACCGGGACCGCCAGCGGGGCGACCCTGACCGGGAACCGGACGCGGGGCGCCCGGACGCGGCGCAGGACGCTCCGCGGGGGCGGACGAGTACGGGTTGTTGCCGACGCGCGGCGGCTTGGGACCGGGCCGGGGACCGCCCGGCTTGGGGCCGGGGCTCGGCGTCTGCGGGGCCGGTGCCTGCGGGGCCGGTGCCTGCGGCGCGGCCTGCGCGGCCGGGGCCTCCGGGGTGGCCGGCTTCGGGGCGGCCGGGCGCGGAGCGCCGGGCTTGGGGCCGGACGCGGCGGGACGCGCCGCCGGAGCCGGGCTGGGCGCCGGGGCGGCGGCTTCCGGCTGCGGGGCCGGGGCGGGTGCCGGTGCGGCCTGGGCGGGCGCAGCCGGACGGGGACCGGGGCGCGGCGCCCCGGGCTTGGGGGCCGCCGACGGGGCTGCGCCGTCGCCGTTCGCCTTCGCGAAGGACTCGCGCAGTCGGCGCGCCACCGGCGGCTCGACTGTCGAGGACGCCGACTTCACGAATTCGCCCTGTTCCTTCAAACGGGCGAGAAGTTCCTTACTGGTGACACCGAGTTCCTTGGCCAACTCGTGTACACGGGCCTTGCCTGCCACTGCTCTCCTCACTGATGAGGTCGAGCGGCTGGTGCCCGCACGACCTCGGGTTATCTCCGATGGACGTTCATCGCTGGTGCTTCACGGTGTGCTCATGAGTGTTCGTACCTGTTCTTCTCAGAGTTGGTGTCCCCGGTCCGGCGCGTATCGCTACGCCGAGTTCCCCTCGTTCCGGACCCCGACCAGCTGAACAAGCGCGGACGGGTCGATTGTTCCCGACACCCGCAGCGCTCTGCCGAATGCTCGACGCCGCTCCGCCTGACCGAGGCATTCCGGGTCGGGGTGCAGCCACGCGCCCCGACCGGGCATCCTCCGCCCCGGATCCGGCACCAGCACGAAACCTGTCGACTCCGTCGCCCGCGCCACGACCCTCAGCAGATCGGCAGCCAGCACCCGCTGCCGACACCCGACGCAGGTGCGCACCGGAGCGATGCGCTCTCGGCCGGCCGAGGGCAGCTCATGCTGAGCCATCGACCACTCTACCGCTGATCGGGCCGGAACCGTGCATTCCACCCCTACCTGCCTGTCGCGGGCGACCCCGCCGACTCCGAACCACCGGCCGCGGCGTCGCTGCGGATGTCGATCCGCCACCCGGTCAGCCGCGCAGCCAGGCGGGCATTCTGCCCCTCCTTGCCGATCGCGAGGGAGAGCTGATAGTCGGGGACGACGACCCGGGCCGCACGCGCGTCGGGATCGACGACTGTGACGGATACCACCTTCGAGGGGGACAGTGCGTTGCCGACGAACCTCGCCGGGTCCTCGTCGAAGTCGATGATGTCGATCTTCTCGTCCCCGAGTTCACGCATGACGTTGCGCACCCGTTGCCCCATCGGGCCGATGCACGCGCCCTTGGCGTTGAGCCCCGGCACTCGCGAATGGACCGCGATCTTGGAACGGTGGCCGGCTTCCCGCGCGACGGCGACGATCTCCACCGACCCGTCCGCGATCTCCGGCACCTCGAGGGCGAACAGCTTGCGCACCAGATTGGGGTGCGTCCGGGACAGCGTGATCTGAGGACCGCGCTGCCCACGGGAGACCCCGACGACATAGCAGCGGATCCGGTCACCGTGCTCGTACGTCTCGCCGGGCACCTGCTCGGCCGGCGGGATCAGCCCCTCGGCGCCGGTGGTCTCGCCACCGATCTTCACCACGACCATGCCGCGGGCGTTGGCGCGGGTGTCGCGCTGGACGACGCCGGCGACGACCTCGCCCTCGTGCGTCGCGAACTCCCCGAACCGCTGTTCGTGCTCGGCATCGCGAATGCGCTGCATGATCACCTGGCGCGCGGTGGTCGCCGCGATGCGGCCGAAGCCCTCGGGGGTGTCGTCCCACTCGGAGACGAGGTTGCCGTCCGCGTCGAACTCCTGCGCCATCACCCGCACAGCGCCGGTCCTGCGGTCCACGTCGACACTCGCGTGCGGCTGGTGCCCGTCGGTGTGCCGGTAGGCGGTGAGCAGGGCCGTCTGGATCGTCTCGATCAGCGCATCGAACGGGATGTTCTTGTCGGCCTCGAGGACCTTCAGGGCTGCGATGTCGATATTCACTTGTCCACCTTCACTTCGTCCGTGCCGTTGTAGTCGGTGCCGTTCTCGTCGTCCGGATCCTCGCCGTCGCTCTCGGCGATCTCGCCCGCACGCACCCGGCCGTCCGGCACCCCGCCCGCGAGTTCGAGTTCGCGCGGATTCGGCGCGTTGAACTCGACCTCGACAACGGCGCGGCGCACATCCGCGAGCGGAAGCACCCGCACGGACGGCCCGTTGCGGCCGGGGACGACGACCCGGACCTCGTCGCCGACGAGCTCACCGATGCGGCCGACGATCGTCTCGTCGTCCAGGTCGATCCGCGCCTTGCGGGCCTGGGACCGGCGCCAGTGCCGTTCGAGGGTGAGCGGGCGGCCGATGCCGGGGCTGGTCACCTCGAGCACGTAGGGCGACTCGCCGAAGTCGGCGACGGAATCGAAAACCTCCGAGACGAGAGTGCTCAGACGGGCGGCCTCGTCGAGGCTCAGTCCGGTGTCGCTGTCGACGAACAACCGCACCGTGCTGTGCTTGCCCGCAGACGTGACCACGACGTCCTCGAGGTCGTATCCCTCGCGCTCGATCGGTCCGGAGACGAGTTCGGCAATTCTCTCCGGGGGCGGCACCGGCATCGCGACAAGCTCCTCGTTCAGTTGTGATCGCAGCGGACGACATGCCGGCGCACGAGCGGACCGGCAGGTATCCCAGGATATCGCGCATTCGGTGCCCCCGTGACCAACCCCCGCGGCCGACCACCGTCGGATCCACGCGGACCGGGCTGGCACGATGGTGCGGTGCCGACGCTCGCATCCTCACCGCCCGTATCCCGCCGCACCGTGTTGCGGTGGTCCGGCGCCGCGCTCGGCGGTCTCGGCGCGCTCGCCGTCGCCGGGTGCGCTGCCGGCGAGGACGACGGCAGCGGAGAGGTCGATCCGCTGATCGCGCAGGCCGAGCGGGCGCGCGTCGACGCCGCGACCGCCGCCCTGCTCGTCGCGCTGCTTCCGGACCGTGCGCAGGCGCTGCAGGCCGTCGCCGCCGAACGCACGACCCACGCCCAGACCCTGGACGCCGAAGTGGCCCGGCTCGCCGGGACCGACCCGACGGTGTCGGACGTCACGACGACGACCGTCGCTCCGGCCGCGGATCCACCGACCCTCGATCTGATGCGCGACCGGCTGGGCACCTCGCGGCGCGCCGCCGCCGATCTCGCCCGCACCCTGCAGGGGTACCGGGCGGGCCTGCTCGCCTCGATCAGCGCCGCGTGCGCCGTGCACACGGGGGTGCTGCTGCCGTGAGTTCGCAGTCGCTGGGTGTCGAGCAGCAGGCCCTCGTGGACGCGTTGAACGCCGAGTACGCCGCGGTGTTCGGGTACGGAATCGTCGCCGCCTTCTCCAACCCCGCCCGGGCGGCCGAGGTCTCGGCCGACACCGCGGCCCACCGCGCCCGGCGCGACGCCACCACGGATGCGCTGCGGGCCGCGGGCGTGACCCCGCCCCCCGCTGCCGCCGGGTACACCACGCCCTTCCCGGTGACCGATCCGGTCTCGGCGGCACAGCTGGCGGTACAGATCGAGGCCGATGTCGCCGTGGCGTGGCGTTCCGTCGTCGAGCGGGCCCGCAGCGAGCACACCCGTGGAGCGGCGATCGAGGCGCTCACCGAGTCGGCGATGCGGGCGGCACGGTGGCGCGTCAACCTGGGGATCGCCCCGCCGTCCGTCGCGCTGCCCGGGCAACCCTGAGCCGTCCGGCGCGGCGGGTCAGCCGGTCATCACGGCGATCGCCACGCCGTCCCAGCCCTTGACCCCGACGGTCTGCAGCGCGGTCGCGTCGAGGCGGGGCTCCGCCCCCATGAGTTCGAGCACCTCCCGGGCGCCGCGCACACGCTCGTCGTCGAGGTCGGCATTGGTCACCGATCCGCCGCGGATCACGTTGTCGACGACGATCACGGTTCCGGGTCGGCCGAGCCGCAGCGCCCACCGCACGTAGTGCGGGTTGTTCTCCTTGTCGGCGTCGACGAAGACCAGGTCGAACGGGGCCTCGCCCTCGAGGGACGGCAGGAGGTCGAGGGCGGCGCCCACGCGGACCTCGACGCGCTCCCCCACCCCGGCGCGGTCGAGGTTGGCGCGGGCGACCTCGGCGTGCCGCGGTTCGTACTCGAGGGTGACCACGCGCCCGTCGTCGCCGACGGCCCGCGCCAGCCAGATGGTCGAGTACCCGCCGAGCGTGCCGATCTCGAGGATGCGCCGGGCACCGCGGATCCGGGCCAGCAGGTGCAGCAGCTTGCCCTGCACCGGTGCCACGTCGATCGGCGGCAACCCGGCCGCGGCGTTGGCCTCGAGCGCCGCGGTCAGGGCGGGGTCGTCGCCGACGAGGAGCTCGGCGAGGTAGCTGTCGGTGGCGGCCCAGTCGTCGGCCGTGTCGCTGTCGGTCATGACACCGATTGTGGGGTCCGACGCGCCTCAGCGGCCGAGGATCTCCTGCAGCGCCTCGTCGGCCGGAACCTCCCGGGACTCGCCGCCGAACCGGTCGCGCAGCTCGACCTTGCCGTCCGCCCATCCCCGTCCGACGACGACCACCAGCGGCACGCCGAGCAGCTCGGAGTCCTTGAACTTCACCCCGGGCGAGGCCTTGCGATCGTCGAGCAGGACCTCGACTCCGGCCTTGTCGAGTTCGGCCGCCAGGTTCTCGGCGCCCGCCCGGGCCGCCTCGTCCTTGTTGGCGATCACCAGGTGCACGCCGAACGGAGCGACCTCGGCCGGCCAGCGCAGACCCTTGTCGTCGTGCTGCTGCTCGGCGATCACCGCGACGAGCCGCGAGACGCCGACACCGTAGGAACCCATGGTCGGCCGCACCGGCTTGCCGTTCTCGCCGAGCACGTCGACGGCGAAGGCATCGGTGTACTTGCGGCCGAGCTGGAACACGTGGCCGATCTCGATGCCGCGCGCCGACACCAGGGGCCCGGCACCGTCGGGCGACGGATCACCGTCGCGCACCTCGGCGGCCTCGATCGTGCCGTCCGGGACGAAGTCCCGGCCCGCGACGAGTCCGACGACGTGCCTGCCGGGTTCGTCGGCGCCGGTGATCCACGACGTGCCGTCCACGACCCGCGGATCGACGAGGTAACGGACCCCGTTGTCCAGCAGCGCCTTCGGACCGATGTACCCCTTGACGAGGAACGGGTGGGCCGCGAAGTCGGCGTCCGTGAGCAGCTCGTACTCGGCCGGCTCGAGCGATGCCCCGAGCCGCTTGTCGTCCACCTCTCGGTCGCCGGGGATGCCGATACCGAGCAGTTCCCACTCCCCGCCGGGTCGCCGCGTCTTGACGAGGATGTTCTTCAGGGTGTCGGCGGCGGTCACCGGGCGGTCGAGCGCCCCAGCTGCCCACTCGACGAGAGTCTCGATGGTCGGGGTGTCGGGGGTGTCGTGCACCACCGGCTCGGGCAGCCCGTCGAACGCAACCGGCTCGGGAGCCAGAGTGCGCACCGCTTCGACGTTCGCGGCGTAGCCCGACTCGAGGCAGCGCACGTACGTGTCCTCACCCACCTCGCTCTCGGCGAGGAACTCCTCCGACGCGCTCCCGCCCATCGCGCCCGAGGTCGCGGAGACGATGACGTACTTCACCCCGAGACGCGCGAAGATCCGCTCGTAGGCGTCGCGGTGGGCCCGGTAGGACTCGGCCAGGCCCTCGTCGGTGAGATCGAAGCTGTAGGAGTCCTTCATCACGAACTCGCGGCCGCGGAGGATCCCGGCACGCGGCCGCTCCTCGTCCCGGTACTTGGTCTGGATCTGGTACAGCGTGACCGGAAAGTCCTTGTAGGAGTTGTATTCGCCCTTGACGGTGAGCGCGAACATCTCCTCGTGGGTGGGCCCGAGCAGGTAGTCGGCGCCCTTGCGGTCGTGCAGCCGGAACAGCCCGTCGCCGTACTCGGTCCACCGGTTCGTGGTTTCGTAGGGGTCGCGCGGCAGCAGTGCCGGCAGCGAGATCTCCTGCGCGCCGATCGCGTTCATCTCCTCGCGCACGACGCGCTCGACCTGCCGCAGCACCCGCAGACCCAGTGGCAGCCACGAGTACACCCCCGGCGCTATGCGGCGGACGTAGCCGGCGCGCACGAGCAGCTTGTGGCTGGCGACCTCGGCGTCGGCCGGATCGTCGCGGAGGGTGCGGAGAAACAGGTGCGACATGCGGGTGATCACGGGAGAGCAGCCTACCTGCCGCCCCCGGACCGGCCTCGGTACGGTTACCGCTTGTGCTGGTGCTTCTGCCTCCTTCCGAAACCAAGTCCGACGGCGGCGACGGTGCGCCCCTCGACCTGGGCGAACTGTCGATGCCGCAGCTGACCGTGACTCGCGAGGCGCTGGTGCAGGCACTCGTCGACCTGGCCGCGGACCACGAGGCGTCGACCGTGGCGCTCGGCCTGGGTCCCACGCAGGCGGACGAGATCGAACGCAACGCCAAGCTGTGGGTCTCGCCCACGCGACCGGCGCTCGCGCGATACACCGGAGTGCTGTTCGACGCCCTCGACGCCGCCGGGTTCACCAGGGCGCAGCGGGCGAAGGCCTACCGGCGGCTCGCGATCGGGTCGGCGCTGTTCGGCGCGGTCCGTGCGGGCGATCCCGTCCCTGCATATCGCCTGTCGGGCGGATCGAAGCTGCCCGGGTTCGGCACCCTCGCGTCGTTGTGGCGCCCGGAACTGAGCGACGCACTGTCCGCGGAGGCCGCCGGGGAGCTCGTCGTGGACCTGCGCTCGGGGGTGTACCAGCAACTCGGACCTGTCCCCGGTGCGGTCACGGCAACCGTGCTCACCGAGCAGCCGGACGGCAGCCGCAAGGTGGTCAGCCACTTCAACAAGCACCACAAGGGCCTGCTGGCACGTGCGCTCGTGCTGACCCGCGCGGAGCCGGCGGACGTCGACGGTGTCGCGCGGGTCGCGGCCCGCGCGGGTCTGCGGGTGGAGACGGCGTCAGCCACCGAACTCGTGATTCTGACCTGATTGCGGTGTGCGCCCGGTGTCCTGCACCGCGGTGAGGAACCGGTGCGCCGGGTGCCAGAAGCTCCCGAGCACGGCCGCCACCCGGGGATCACCGGACCCGGCGGCCGAGCGCTGCAGTTCGGCGAGCCGGCGGGCGCACCGGTCGCGGGCCTCGTCGAATCGCGCGGGGTCGTCGTGGGCGTCCCCGATCCGGTCCACGAGCCCGGCAAGGGCCGTCAGGAGGGTGGGCACGGAACACCGCGCCGCGTCGTCCGCCTCGGCGAGAACACCGTCCGACGCCGCCTCGGCGACACGTGCGAGTTCGCGCAGCGCCGGCACGGCGTACCACAGCCGGTCCAGGACGCCCTGGGAGGCCGTGGCCTGGTCCCGGACCCGGTCTGCGATCGGACGCGGATTGAGCCGCGCGCTCTCGCGTGCCCACTGCGAGGATTCCGCCGCGCGCTCCATCATCCGGTCGATCTCCTCCGCCCAGCGCGCCCAGCCCCCGGTGCCCGGCCCCGCGTCGTCGCCCGTCCCGGCGGCCATGTCGCACAGCAGGGATCGGATCTCCCGGGTGAGTACCTCGAGCTCGTCTCCGACCGGGTAGACGGGCGGGAAGAGCACCGCGGTCACCACGAGTCCGCAGACCGCGCCGATGGCGGTCTCGATCAACCGGTCTCCCAGCATCACCGGATCGCCCGCGACGCCCGTCGCGATGACGAACAGGGCGGTGATCGCCACCCAGATCCCGTTGGTGCCGAACACCCGCCACCGGCCGACGAACCAGCCGACGAGCACGGCTGCGCCGATCGACAGCGTCGGTCCGGGCACGAGCGCGATCGCCGCCGCGGCGAGCAGTACCCCGGACAGGACGATCGCCATCTGCACGAACGCCTGCCGGACCGACCGGAACACCGTCGTCTCGACGAGGAACACCGCGACGTACGGCGCGAGATAGGCCTGCGGCAGCGCGAGCCACTCGGCGGCGACGAGCCAGGCCATCATCGCAGCGACGGACGCCTTGGCAGCCTGGGTGGCGATGTGGCGCTCGTGGCCTCGTTCGCGGACGGCACGTACCGTCCACGACGCCGAGTATCGAACCCGGTCGGTGAAGGCGGACAGCATGTGCTCCGGCTACCCGGGACGCACGGCGGTCACACCCCGCTGCGGGCGGCCACCGCGGCGGAGGTCTGTGTGCTGTTGCACCTCCGGCGGCGTAGGTCTGTGTACCCTGCGCCTCCGGCGGCGGAGGTCTATGTACCCTGTGCCTCCGGCGGCGGAGGTCTATGTACCCTGTGCCTCCGGCGGCGGAGGTCTATGTACCCTGTGCCTCCGGCGGCGGAGGTCTATGTACCCTGTGCCTCCGGCGGCGGAGGTCTATGTACCCTGTGCCTCCGGCGGCGGAGGTCTATGTACCCTGTGCCTCCGGCGGCGGAGGTCTATGTACCCTGTGCCTCCGGCGGCGGAGGTCTATGTACCCTGTGCCTCCGGCGGCGGAGGTCTATGTACCCTGTGCCTCCGGCGGCGGAGGTCTATGTACCCTGTGCCTCCGGCGGCGGAGGTCTATGTACCCTGTGCCTCCGGCGGCGGAGGTCTATGTACCCTGTGCCTCCGGCGGCGGAGGTCTATGTACCCTGTGCCTCCGGCGGCGGAGGTCTATGTACCCTGCGCCGCCTTCTCCGCTTCCTGGGCCTGCGCGACCTGCTCCGGGGTGAAGCGGATGAACAACGCCGCAGCCCCCGCGATCACGGCGCACACCGCGCAGCCGACGAGAGCGAACAGATAGCCCTCCCCCAGCGCGTAGAGCTGGGCGGGGTCCATGTCGGCGACGGCGCCGGACGTACCCCCCAGGGCCAGGGTCCGGGAGGTGGCCATCGCGCCGATCACGGCGAGACCGATCGGGCCGCCGAGCGTCTGCGCCACCTGGGCGATCGCAGCGAGCGGGCCGATCTCGTGCGAGCCGACGCCGGCGATCGCACACAGCGGCAGCGGGACCACGGCCAGGCCCACGCCGAATCCGACGACGAGCACCAGGACGAACAGCGTCGGCACGTACGCGACGGTGTGCGACATGGTCGACCCGTACAGCAGGCTGACCGCCATGATCAGGGCTCCGGTGACGACGAGCCACCGGGGCCGCACCCGGACCGCGAGCTTCGACGCGACCGCAGCGGCGGCGCCCAGCCCGAAGGCGAACGGCACGAACGCCAGACCGGCCTGCAGCGGCGAGTACCCGAGGATGTCCTGCACGAACAGGGCGACGAACGCGGCGAGGCTGAACATGACGGCACCGGCGAAGAAGATCGACACGAACGTCGCGACCCGGTCGGGATTGCGGAACAGCACGAACGGCAGCAGGGGGTTCTCGGCGCGGCGCTCCACGACGAGGAACACCGCGAGCAGCGCGGCACCGGCGAGCAGCGCGCCGACCACCGCCGGGCTGCTCCACCCCATCTCGGGGCCCTCGGTGAGCCCGAAGACGAGACCGGTGCAGCCGAGCGTGGCGAGCACCGCGCCCGGCACGTCCAGCGGCAGCCGCCCGGCGGGGGGGCCGCGGGGGG
>NZ_AJFC01000060.1:0-644 GCF_000256505.1 Rhodococcus sp. P14
CGGAGCGCGATCACGGCCAGGGTCACGATCAGGATCCCGATCGGCACGTTGATCAGGAAGATCCAGCGCCAGGACACCTCGGTCAGAGCGCCGCCGATGATCAGCCCGGCGATCGAGCCGACACCGGTCATGGCCGCGAAGATGGCGATCGCCTGGTTGCGGGCCGGTCCGGGTGCGAAGGTGGTGGCGACCAGCGCCAGGGCCGTGGGCGAGGCCACAGCGGCGCCGACGCCCTGCAGCGCGCGGGCCGCGACGAGGGTGCCCTCGTTGACGGCGAGTCCGCACAGCAGCGAGGCGAGCGTGAACAACCCGACGCCGGCGATGAACATGCGTTTACGACCGAAGGCGTCGCCGAGGCGTCCGCCGAGCAGCATGAGACCGCCGTAGCTCAGTGCGTACGACGTGAGCACCCAGTTGCGTCCCGCGTCGCTCAGGCCGAGGTCCTCCTGCAACGGGGCCAGCGCGAGATTGGCGACCGTGCCGTCGAGCACGACCATCAACTGGAGGCCGCTGAGGACGACGATCGCCAGACCCAGCGCACGCGTGGTGACGGGGTAGCTCACGGGCGAGGAGGTTTCGGCCATGTGGATCAACGTTACCGAGCGTCCGAGGCGACCTCGGCCACCGGCCCGACGTCGAACGCG
>NZ_AJFC01000061.1:0-831 GCF_000256505.1 Rhodococcus sp. P14
CGCCCTCGGCCACCGGCCCGACGTCGAACGCGGCCACCGGCCCGATGACGACGATGGCCGGCGGGCGGATCTGCTCCTCCCGGACCCGCGCGGCGACGGTCGCCAGATCGGCGCGCAGCACCCGCTGGGTGCGCAGCGTGCCCTCCTGGATCACGGTGACCGGCGTCTGCGCGGGCCGGCCCCCCTCGAGCAGGGCGGCGGCGAACTGCTCGATCCGCTCGACCGCCATCAGCAGCACCAGCGTGCCGCGCAGGCGCGCGAGCGCACCCCAGTCGGTGAGCGAATCCGGGTGGTCCGGGGCCACGTGCCCGCTGACCACGACGAACTCGTGGGTGACCCCGCGGTGGGTGACCGGGATCCCCGCCGCGGAGGGCACCGAGATGGCGCTGGTGATGCCCGGAACGACCGTCACGGGCACCCCGGCGGCAACGCATGCCTCGAGTTCCTCGTAGCCGCGGCCGAACACGTACGGGTCGCCGCCCTTGAGCCGGACGACGAACTTCCCGGCCTTCGCGCCGTCGATGAGGGCCTGGTTGATGGCCTCCTGCGCCATCGCCCGGCCGTAGGGGATCTTGGCGGCGTCGATCACCTCGACGTGGGGGCCGAGCTCGGCGAGCAGTTCCGGTGGGGCCAGCCGGTCGGCGACGACGACGTCGGCCCGGGCCAGCAGGCGCCGCCCGCGGACGGTGATCAGGTCGGGATCGCCCGGGCCACCCCCGACCAGCGCGACCCCGGGACGGGCGGGTTCGGCGTCTGCGACGACGGCGCCGGACTGCAGGGCCTCGCGGATCGCGGTGCGCACGGCCGCGGAGCGGCGGGGGGCGGCGCCCG
>NZ_AJFC01000062.1:0-4541 GCF_000256505.1 Rhodococcus sp. P14
CATCCCGTCGTAGTGGGCGGTGGCCGGGGTGACCGCGGTGCCGCGACGGGCGTTGTCGGCCCGGACGCAGAAGATGCGGTCGCGTTCGGCCTCCGCGACGATCGCGGCATTCGTGTCCGGTTCGTCCGTGCAGGCGATGGCATACCAGGCGCCGTCCAGATCCCCGGCGCGGTAGTCGCGCAGTTCCAGGGTGATCTGCCCGGCGGTCGCCATGCCCTCGACGGCGGGCGTCGCGGCACGGGTGATCACGTGCACGTGGGCACCGGCGGCGACGAGCAGGCCGAGCCGCCGCTGTGCGACGGTACCGCCGCCGACCACCACCACGCGCCGGCCCCGCAGATTGAGCCCGACCAGGTAGTTGGTCTCGTCGTCGGCAGCACTGGACACCGGCACTTCCCATCTTTCGGCACTGTCTGCAACGCGCATCACGCTGCGTGGAACGCACAAACACTACGGGCACGGTGGTTTGCGGCGCCATCCGCCGTACGAACTTCGTGAGCGACGCCGCAGTCGCGACCCGCACGGCTGCCGGAGGGATCAGCCGGGGAGGAGAGACTCGCGGACCTGCCGGCGCAGCACCTTCCCGATCTGGGAGCGCGGCAGGTCCTCCACCACCACCACACGTCGCGGAACCTTGTAGGCGGCCAGGCGCGACCGGCAGTGCTCCCGCGCCGCCTCGGGGTCGACGTCCTCACCCGAAACCAGCACCGCCGCCACCACGTCCTCGCCGCCGTCGGAAGCCGGCAGTCCCACCACGGCGGCATCGACGATCCCCGGGAACGACCGCAACGCCGCCTCGACCTCGGACGGCATGACATTGAATCCACCGGTGATGACCAGTTCCTTGATCCGATCCACCACCGTGACGAATCCGTCCCGGTCGACCTGGACGATGTCCCCGGTCCGGAACCAGCCCCCGTCGAGCAGTGCTTCCGCCGTCTGTTCGGGCTTGTTCCAGTATCCGGAGAACACCTGCGGACCCCGGAGCAGCAATTCTCCCCGCTCCCCGGGTTCGACGTCGCGCGCCGGGTCGGCAGGATCGACCACCCGGATCTCGGTGCTCGGGAAGGGCACCCCGACGGCGCCGGGCCGGCGGGTGAGTCCGATGGGATTGCCGATCGCCACCGGCGACGTCTCGGTGAGCCCGTACCCCTCGACCAGTCCCCCGCCGGTGACCTCCTCCCACAGTTCCAGGGTCTCCGTCGGCAAGGGCATCGCCCCGGAGATCGACCATCGCGCCGACGTCAGGTCCACCGATCGCTCCCGGGCCGCGCGGGCGAGCCGCTCGTAGATCGGCGGCACCGCCGGCATGAACGTGGGCGGGTGCTTCGCGGCGGCGGTGAGCACCAGATCCACGTCGAACTTGGGGAACAGGACCAGCCGGGCGCCGATACTCATCGCGAAGGTCACGCACAGCGTGAGCCCGTATGCGTGGAACATCGGCAACACCGCGTACACGACCTCTTCGCCGTCCACCAGGCCCGGTACCCACGCACGACCCTGGGCGGCGTTGGCGCCGAGGTTGCGGTGGGTCAGCATCGCGCCCTTCGGGACGCCGGTGGTGCCGCTCGTGTACTGGATCACCGCCAGATCC
Organism: Rhodococcus sp. P14; assembly: GCF_000256505.1. Taxonomy (NCBI): domain Bacteria; kingdom Bacillati; phylum Actinomycetota; class Actinomycetes; order Mycobacteriales; family Nocardiaceae; genus Rhodococcus; species Rhodococcus sp. P14. The sequence continues at coordinate 1,595 of NZ_AJFC01000062.1, forward strand.
TCGACCGAGGGCCCCGGTCGATCGGGGTCGACGGGCCCGTCCGCCAGCAGCCGTTTCCACGGAATCGTCCCGGGCGCAGAGCCGGTCAGCGTGTCCCGCGCCGCACGCGCTTTCGGAACGGGAAGGGCGAGCGCGAGCCGCTTGGACCACGGCATCGAACGCGTGATGTCCACCGCCACGATGTGCTCGACGGCCGTGTCCCCGGCGATCTGCTGCAGCAGCGGACAGACCTTGTCCCAGGCGATCGCCACCGTGGCGCCGTGGTCGGCGAACTGGCGGGCCATCTCTTCCTCGGTGTAGAGCGGATTGTGCTCGACCACCACGCCGCCGATCCGCAGGACCGCATAGAACGCGATCACATGTTCCGGGCAGTTCGGCAGGACGAGCGCCACCCGGTCACCGGGGCGCACACCGAGCCGCCGTAGCCCCTCCGCGCCGCGGTGCACCCGGTCGGCGAGTTGCGAATAGGTCAGTTCCGCGCCGAAGAACTCGAGCGCCGGACGTGGTCCGAACCGGGCTGCCGAAGTCTCGAGCATGTCGACCAGCGAGTCCTCCGGGGGCGTGATGTCCGAGGGCACGCCCTCGGCGTAGCTGGCGAGCCAGATCCGTTCCCTAGCGGTGCTCACAGCCCTGCCCCTCTCCACGCTGGAACCAGCGTAGACCGCCGGGCGGGGACACCGGCATGTTCCGGCGGACGAGGGCGGCCCGCGCGGGGCCCGGGCGGGTCCCGCGCGGGCCGCCTCGACGACTGGACGGTCAGACCGTCGCCGGCTCCGCCGGGGCGGGGGCGTCGACCGGGGAGGCGACATCGAGCTGCAGGGACTTGGTACCCCAGCGCCAGACCTTGTCGAACAGTGCGGTGTCGTCCGAGAGCTTGACTCCGAGGGACGGCACCATCTCCCGCAGGGTGTCCTGCCATGCCGTCCACCGGTCGGGGAAGCACCGTTCGAGCACGTCGAGCATCGCCGGAACCGCGGTCGAGGCCCCCGGCGACGCGCCGAGCAGGCCGGCGATCGTGCCGTCGCCGGCATTGACCACGGCGGTGCCGAACTCGAGCACTCCGCCCGCGCCCTTGCGGCGGATGACCTGTACCCGCTGGCCGGCGGTGATGAGCTCCCAGTCCGCCATGCGGGCCTGCGGCACGAACTCGCCCAGGGTGCCGATGCGGTCGCGCTGCGACTGCATCAGCTCACCGATCAGGTACTTGGTCAGTCCCATCTCGGTGAGGCCGACGCCGATCATCGACAGCAGGTTGTTCGGCTTGACCGACCCGGGCAGGTCGGTGAACTTGCCGTTCTTGAGGAACTTCGGGGACCAGCCGGCGTAGGGGCCGAACAGCAGGCCCTGCTTGCCGCCGATCACGCGGGTGTCGAGGTGCGGGACCGACATGGGCGGTGCACCCACGGCGGCCTTGCCGTACACCTTGGCGCTGTGCATGGCGATCAGCTCCGGATTGGTGCAGCGCAGGAACTGACCGGAGACGGGGAAGCCGCCGAAGCCCTTGGCCTCCGCGATACCCGACTTCTGCAGCAGGTGCAGCGCGCCACCGCCGGCACCGACGAACACGAACCGGGCGTGCACCTTGCGGGCCTGGCCGGTGCGGCGGTTGCGGACCTTGACGCTCCAGCTTCCGTCGGACTGCTTGTCCAGATCCGTCACGTCGTGGCCGAAGTGCACGGTGCCGCCGGACGCGGCGACGTTGTTCAGCAGCTGCTTGGTGAGGGCGCCGAAGTCGACGTCGGTGCCGTCCTGGGTCCAGTTCAGCGCGATGGGCTCGGAGAAGTCTCGGCCCTGCGCCATCAGCGGCAGCCGTTCCGAGAAGTACTCGGGGCTCTCCGAGTACTCCATGCCGGCGAAGAGCGGGTGCCCGGCCAGCGCGTCGTAGCGGGCACGCAGGTACTTCACGTTGTCGGCGCCGTGGACGAAGCTGACGTGCGGAACGGGATTGATGAAGTTCTTGGGATCGGTGAGGATGCCGTTGTCCACCGCGAACGCCCAGAACTGGCGCGAGACCTGGAATTGCTCGTTGACGTTGATCGCCTTGGTGATGTCCACGCCACCGCCCGGCTTGGCGGGCGTGTAGTTCAGCTCGCACAGCGCCGAGTGGCCGGTGCCCGCGTTGTTCCAGGGATCACTGCTCTCGGCCGCCGCGGCGTCGAGCCGCTCGAAAGCGGTGATGGACCAGTCGGGCTGCAGCCGGCGCAGGATGGCGCCGAGTGTCGCGCTCATGATGCCCGCACCCACGAGCACTACATCGGTCTTGGCCTCTACCACGTTCTCTGACACTGGAGGATCGACTTCCTTGTCTGTTCGCACGCGCCGCTGCGTTCCGCACTGCACCGCGTGAGTGTCCCGTGCACGTCCGTGCTCGTCCGCCGGGTCTCGCTGAACTCACGGATCCCGGCGACGTCGCGGCCGCGCCGACTGCGACGAACAGGTTACCCGCGCGTTGTCCGGCGTTTGTCTTCACCCAATTGTGCCCCCACGACAGGTCCGCGTACCGACCAATACAGTGTGATCGTGACTACTTGGCAGCCCGATATCCTCGGCGACGGATACGAGCAGCTCACGCTGCATCTCGGCCCCGATCCGGACGGCGAGGGCGAGGCCACCGCCACCCTCGTCCGCTACCAGCCGTCCGTCTACCCCGGCGGCGAGTCCGCGCCGGACCGCGCGGTGATCTACGTGCACGGCTTCACCGACTACTTCTTCCAGCAGCACCTCGCCGAGCACTTCGCGGCCCAGGGGTACCGGTTCTTCGCCCTGGACCTGCGCAAGTGCGGGCGCTCGCGGCAACCCGGGCAGACCCCGCACTTCGTCACCGATCTGACCTACTACGACGCCGAACTCGAGGAGGCACTGCGGATCGTCCGCGGTGAGGTCGGCGGCGGGATCCTGCTCGTGGCGCATTCCACGGGCGGGCTGGTCCTGCCGTTGTGGCTCCCCC
>NZ_AJFC01000063.1:0-14905 GCF_000256505.1 Rhodococcus sp. P14
ATCGGATGAACCGCCGACCGGGCGGTACGGGCGGCGCCGGGATCCAGGGCCTGATCCTCAACAGCCCGTGGTTCGACCTGCAGGGACCGTCGATCCTGCGCGGCCTCGGCACCGTCGCGGTCGATGCCGTCGGCCGGGTGCGCAGCCGCGCCGTCATCCCGGGGCAGAGCCTGGACACCTACGGGATGAGTCTGCACAAGGACGCCAACGGCCACTGGGAGTACGACCTGGACTGGAAGCCGCTGGCCGGGTTTCCCGTCACGTTCGGCTGGCTCCGTGCCGTCCGCCGCGGCCACGCGACACTGCACCGCGGCCTCGATGTCGGCGTCCCGTCGCTGATCCTGCGGTCGAAGGACACCCGCTGGGCCCCCGCGTACGACCCCACGGTGGACACCGCCGACGCGGTCCTCGACGTCAAGCAGATCGCCCGGTGGGCCGGATGCCTGGGCGACCGCACGACGATCGTTCCGATCACCGGCGCCCGGCACGATGTGTTCCTCTCCACACCCGACGTGCTCGACGTGGCGTTCCGGGAATTGGATCTGTGGCTGGACTGGTTGGACGGTCACAGCAGATCCCTGTGATCGTCCACGCGAACCTGACAACGGGAGAACAGTGAGTCACTACGACCTGGCCATCATCGGCACCGGCTCCGGAAACTCGATCCTCGACGAGCGATTCGACGGCCGGAAGGTGGCGATCCTCGAGCAGGGCACCTTCGGTGGCACCTGTCTCAACGTCGGCTGCATCCCCACCAAGATGTACGTCTATGCGGCGGAGGTCGCGCAGACCGTGCGCAAGGCCGCGAAGTACGGTGTCGACGCGACGATCGACGGGGTCCGGTGGAGCGACATCGTCGACCGGGTGTTCGGCCGGATCGACCCGATCGCGGCCGGCGGCGACCGCTACCGCACCGAGGACTGCGCGAACGTCACCGTCCACCGCGGGCACGCCCGGTTCGTGGGCGAGCGCACCCTCGACACCGGCACGGGCGAGATCATCACCGCCGACCAGGTCGTCGTCGCAGCGGGCGCGCGTCCGGCGATCCCGCAGGAGGTACTCGACGGCGGGGTCCGCTACTACACCAACGACGACATCATGCGGCTGCCGAAACTGCCGGAATCGCTGGTGATCCTCGGCTCCGGGTTCATCGCGATGGAGTTCGCGCACGTCTTCTCCGCCCTGGGCACCCGGGTGTCGGTGCTCGCCCGCACCGGTCAGTTGCTGCGGCACCTCGACCACGACCTCGCCGAGCACTTCACCGGCCTGGCCACCGACCGGTGGGACGTGCACCTGTCCAACCCCGCGACGGCGTTCCGTCCCGTCGGCGACGGCGTCGAGGTGGAACTGGCCGACGGCACCACCGTCAGCGGCGACGCGCTGCTCGTCGCGGTCGGCCGGACACCCAACGGGGACGCACTCGACGCCGCCGCGGGCGGCATCGCGCTGCACGACGACGGCCGGATCGTCGTCGACGAGTTCCAGCGCACCACCGCGCGCGGGGTCTTCGCGCTCGGCGACGTCTCGTCGCCGCACCAGCTCAAGCACGTCGCCAATCACGAGGCCCGCGTCGTACAGCACAACCTGCTCCACGACGCGTGGGGCGAGGACGTCTCGGTCCTGCGCCGCTCGGACCATCGGTTCGTGCCGTCCGCGGTCTTCACCGACCCGCAGATCGCGACGGTCGGCCTGACCGAGGAACAGGCCCGCGCCCAGGGCTACGACGTCGCGGTGAAGATCCAGTACTACGGCGACGTCGCGTACGGCTGGGCGATGGAGGACACCGAGGGTTTCTGCAAGGTGATCGCCGACCGCACCACGGGCAAGCTGCTCGGCGCGCACATCCTGGGCGCCCAGGCGTCGTCGGTGATCCAGCCGCTGATCCAGGCCATGAGCTTCGGTCTCACCGCCCGGGAGACGGCCACCGGACAGTACTGGATCCACCCGGCCCTGCCGGAACTGGTCGAGAACGCTCTCCTCGGGTTGTGATCGGTGTGTCCTTTGGGCGGCTCCCACCGCCCAAAGGACACACCGGCGGCGAAGCCGCCTACCAGCTGCCGGTGCGCAGGGCGATCGCGCTGGCCAGTTCCGCCGGCGCCTCGGCCGGGATGTTGGCCACTCCGCTCAGTTCGACGACGCGGAACTCCGACAGGACGTACCGCATCGAGGCGTCGGCCTCCGGGCGGCGCGCGGCGCTGCCCACGAGCACGGTGGTGGGCACCTCGGCGGGGGCGGCGTCCGCGTCCCGTACGACGCCCTCGACGTCCGGCACCGCCGGGTGGCCCCGGTCGGCGACCACGAGGCTGGCGAACCGGCCGAACCGGCCCGAGGCGGCCGCCCACGCCAGCTCCGCTCCTGCCCCACTGCCGACGAGGTGCACCCACGGCAACTGCAGGGCGTCGAGCAATGCATGTACGCCCGCGACGTCGAGACCCTCGATGGTCTCCGGTACGAACGTACGCAGATCCGAATGGTGCAGCCGCGCGCACACCGCGTCGTAGACGTCGGCGGATTCCCCGGCGCCGGGCAGCAGCAGCACCGCGTGCCGGCTCTCGGGGCCGTCGATTCGCACGGTGAAGGTGCCGGCCGGGATCGCCACGTCAGTCGGTTCCATGCCGAAGCACGGTACGCGACAAGGCGTTGCGCCCGGCACCCGGCCGCGTCACGGCAGCGTGAGGATATCCGCTCCGCTGTCGGTGACGACGATGGTGTGCTCGAACTGGGCGGTCCACTTGCGGTCCTTGGTGACCACGGTCCAGCCGTCGTCCCAGATCTCGTAGTCCACGGTGCCGAGGTTGATCATCGGCTCGATCGTGAACACCATTCCCGGCTCGAGCACGGTGTCGACGGACGGCTGGTCGTAGTGCAGGATCACCAGCCCGTTGTGGAACGTCTCGCCGATGCCGTGACCGGTGAAGTCACGCACCACCCCGTACCCGAACCGGTTCGCGTACGACTCGATGACCCGGCCGACGACGTTGAGGGCCCGGCCCGGCTTGACCGCCTTGATCGCCCGCATCGTCGCCTCACGGGTCCGTTCGACCAGCAGGCGGTGCTCCTCGGAGACCTCGCCCGCCAGGAACGTGGCATTGGTGTCACCGTGCACTCCCCCGATGTAGGCGGTGACGTCGATGTTGACGATGTCGCCGTCCTCGAGCACCGTCGAATCCGGGATGCCGTGGCAGATCACCTCGTTCAGCGACGTGCAGCACGACTTGGTGAAGCCCTTGTACCCCAGCGTCGAGGGATACGCGCCGTGGTCGCACATGTATTCGTGCGCGATCCGGTCCAGTTCGTCGGTGGTCACGCCCGGCGCGACGGCCTTGCCCGCCTCGGCCAGGGCCTGCGCGGCGATGCGGCCGGCGACCCGCATCTTCTCGATGGTCTCCGGGGTCTGCACCCACGGCTCGTGCCCTTCGTTCGCCGTCGGCTTCCACGCGTACTCCGGTCGCTCGATCCCGTTGGGGACGGCGCGGACGGGTGAGACGGTTCCGGGGACGAGTGCGGTGCGAACAGGCATGGTCACCAGGATAGGCCCCGACCGACGGGGGGCGACGCGGCGCCGGCTGAGCCGCCCCCACGCGGGCGGCTCAGCCCTGACGCAGGATGTAGCGCTGGATCTTGCCGCTGGGCGTCTTCGGCAGCTGCGGCACGAAGTGCACGGTCCGCGGGTAGGCGTGCGCCGCGAACTTGCGCTTGACCAGCTGCTGCAGCTCCACCTCGAGCTCGTCGGTGCCGTCGACGCCGTCGCGCAGCACCACGAACGCTTCGAGCACCTCGCCGCGCAGCTGGTCGGGCATGCCGACGACGGCGGCCTCGACGACGTGCTCGTGCATCACCAGCACGCTCTCGACGTCGAACGGGCCGATCCGGTAGCCCGCCATGATGATCACGTCGTCGTCGCGGGCGGAGAAGTAGAAGAACCCGTCCTCGTCGACCTGTCCGGCGTCGCCGGTGAGGTACCAGCGGCCGTCCTCGGTGAACCGCTGCGCGGTCTTCTCCGGCGCGTCCACGTACCCTGTGAACCACAGCAGGGGGCTGGCGTGGGTGTCGATCGCCACCCGTCCGGGCACGCCGGGGGCGGCGATGTCGTCGGAGTCGTCCGAGAGCACGGCGCAGGACCACCCGGGCAGGGGCTTACCCATCGATCCGGGCCGCACTTCTTCGCGCAGCCCGTCCGCCCACGCGTTGACGACGAACATGCCGTGCTCGGTCTGGCCGTAGTGGTCGCGTACGATCACGCCGAGGGTCTGCTCGGACCATGCCACGACGTCCGGGGTGAGCGGCTCGCCGGCGGACGAGGCGCGCCGCAGCGAGATCGACTCCGGCACGGGCGCCGAGTCCGCCCGCAGGCTGCGGTAGACGGTGGGCGCGGCCGCGAAGTTGGTGACCCCGAACTTTTCCATCACCTGCCAGGTGAGGGCGGCGGAGAACCCGGCGTGCAGCAGCAGGCTGCGCACACCGGCGGCCAGCGGCGCGAGCAGCGCGTAGTAGAGCCCGTACGCCCAGCCGGGATCGGCGGCGTTCCAGAACACGTCGTCCTCACGCACGTCGAGGCCGAAGTCCAGGTAGGCGTGGAACGACGCGAGCGCCCGCACCGGCACCGGCACCCCCTTCGGGGTGCCGGTCGTGCCGGAGGTGAACAGCTGCACGAGCCCGCCGTGCCCACCGACGGCGACCGCGGCGCCGCGCGGATCGTCCGCATCGTGCGAGGCCACCAGGTCGGCGAAGCGGACGCCGATGCCGGCGGTGCCGGCCTCGGCGGGACCGGCAACGACGATCTGCCACGGCGCGTCGGCGGGGATGTCCTCGCCGGGCGCGAGCTTGCCGACCTGGTCCGCGTCGGCGACGACGACCTTCGCCCCGCTGGCCTGCAGCCGGAAGCCGATCGCCGGGGGTGCGAAGGCGGTGAACAACGGCACGTGCACGGCACCGCGACGCCAGATGCCGAGCAGCGCCACCACCAGGTCCGCGGACTTGCCCATCAGGGTGGCGACATGGTCGCCCGGCTCGACGCCGAGATCGGCCAGGGCCGCGGCGAACCGGGAGGACTGCTCACGCAGCTCGCCGAAGGTCAGGTCGGTCGCGGTCAGATCCGCCTCGACCACTGTGAACGCGACGGCGTCCGCGGGATGCCCGTCGCACAGCAGCTGTGCGGCACACGCGTCGGCGGTGTCGTAGCGGTCCAGCAGTTCCCGCACCCGTGCCTCCTGCCCGGAATGCGCACGCGCGGTGGTCTCGGTGGTCATCGAATCCGTCCTCTCGTGAAGCGCCCCGGGGTGAACGTCCCGAGGATCGATTCCTTTATGATCCAAGTCACACGTCCGTCCCGATACCCCCGGAAAGGGGTGACCGATGGCGCCGGCCGGCACCTCGCCTCTCCTTCGTCCCCGCGACAGCGACGCCCTGCGCGGGGAGCTTCGCCGTACCGCGGCCGAGGCCCTGATCCCCGTCGTGTTCGCCGGGGAGGTCCGCGACGGGAACCTGCACCTGACCGAGTTCTTCGGCACCCGCACCAACGCTCTCGAGGGGGTCGTGGTCCCGCCGCGGGCCGGTCTGGGCGGCCTCGTGGTGGACCGGGCCCGGCCGGCGACGGTGCCGGACTACGGCCGGTCGTCGTCGATCACCCACCACTTCGATCGGCCGGTCCTCGGCGAGGGGCTGCGCTCGATCCTCGCGGTGCCGGTGATGGTGAGCGGGGCGGCTCGTGCCGTGCTCTACGGCGCGATCCGGGAGTGTTCACCGCTCGGCGACCGCGCGGTGGGAGCCTTCGTGCAGGCGGCGCGACGGCTCAGCAGCGAGATCGCCGTCCGGGACGAGGTGGACCGGCGGCTGGCGATGCTCGGCTCCCTCGACCGCCCGGCCGAGAGCCCGGTCGCGGCCGCCCAGATCCGGGACGTGCACGCAGAACTGCGCGGTCTCGCCCAGTGCGTCGAGGATGCCGGCCTGCAGCGTAAGCTGCGGGACCTGTCGGACCGGCTGGCCGGGGCGCTCGGCGGCGCGGCACCGCTCCAGAGCGACGTGGTGCTCTCGCCGCGCGAGACCGACGTGCTCGCGCACGTGGCGCTGGGATGCACCAACGCCGAGATCGCCGACCGGCTGTCGGTGGGCCCGGAGACGGTCAAGAGCTACCTGCGCAGCGCGATGGGCAAGCTCGACGCCCACACCCGGCACGAGGCCGTCGTGTCGGCGCGACGCCTGGGGCTGCTGCCCTGACCGGCGGCCGGTGGGCTCTGCCGCGGCGCGGGCGGGCCGGTCAGTAGCCCTCCGGCAGCGCCGCGAACATGTCGCGGGTGACGGCGACGGCGTTGTCGGAGCTGCCGCCGCGCACGACGAGCGTCGCGAAGGCCAGGTCACCGCGATATCCGACGAACCATGCGTGGGAGCCGCCCGCGACCTCGGCCTCACCCGTCTTGCCGTACACCTCGCCCTGGTCGCGAATCCGGTCGGCGGTACCGCTGGTGATCACCAGGCGCATCATGCCGCGCAGGCCGTCGACCATCTCCGGGGTGACCGGCGGCCGGTCGCCGGTGACGACGGTCTCGCGTCCCTGCAGCAGGTAGGGCACGGGTGCGCTGCCGTGCGCGACGGTCGCCGCGGCCAGGGCCATCCCGAACGGGCTGACGACGACCCTGCCCTGACCGAAGCCGTCCTCGGCGCGCTGGACCAGGTCCTCCGCGGGCGGCACCGATCCGGAGAACGTGGGCATGCCCACCACGTCGTACTCGGGTCCGATGCCGAACTGCGCGGCCGCGACGGTGAGGGCGTCGGGCGCCATCTCGGAGGCGAGTTTGGCGAACGAGGTGTTGCACGAGCGCGCGAACGCCGTCGCCATCGGCACGGTGCCGACCGAGAATTCGTTGTAGTTCGGAACACTGCGCTCGCCGATCGTGATCCGGCCCGGGCAGGCCACCATGGTGCCCGGTCCCGCGAGCCCGCTGGAGATGGCGGCACCCGAGGTGATGATCTTGAAGGTGGAGCCGGGCGGGTACTGTCCGGCCAGCGCGACCGGCCCGTCGCGGTCGGCGGCCTTGTTCTGCGCGACGGCGAGGACCGCGCCGGTGGACGCCTCGATCACCACCATCATCGCCTGTTCCGTGCGGGCGTCGACGGCGGCCTGCGCCGCCACCTGGATGGGACGGTCCAGGCTGACGGAGAAGGACGGCGCGGGTTCGGGCGGCGTCTCGGTGAGGACCCCGGTGTCGACACCGTTCTGGTTGACCGCGACGACGCTCCACCCGGCCTTGCCGTCCACCTCGTCGATCACGGTCTTCTTGACCTGGCCGACGAGGTCGGGGGCGAAGGTACGGTCGGTGGCGACGAGATCGGCCTGCTCGGTGATCGTGACCCCGGGCACCGCCGCGAGGGTGTCGGCGACGCGTTCGTAGTCCTCCTCACGCAGCCGCACGACCGAGTAGGCGCCGTCGGCGGCGGTCGCGGTCTCGGCGATCGACTGCGCGGTCAGCGACGGGTCGAACTCGGTCAGCGCCGCCGACAGCGCCCGCGCCGCGGCCCGGACATCGCCCGCCTGCGCCGCATCGAAACCGATTCCGTAGACGATGCCCGGAACGAGCACGTCCGAGCCGGAATGCTCGTTGACGCGGGCACGCGGGGCGGGATTGGTCCGCAGCTGCATCCGCTGCCGGTCCCCGAGCTGGGGATGCAGGTTCGACCGCGTCCAGCGCACCACCCAGTCCTCGCCGCTGCGGCCCATGTTCATCTGCCCGGAGTACCGCCACACGCGCTCGCCGGGCAGGTCCCACTCGTAGACGTAGGTGACGGTCGCGGTGTCCCCGTCGATCCGCACCCCGTCGGTGTCCACCTCGAGACCCTCCGCCTGCAGCCCCGTCCACGTCGCCGCGAGCGCCTCCTCGGCCGAGTCGGGACGATCGGTCAGGGCAGCGGCCGCAGCGAAGTCCCGCTCGGCGAAGTCGGTGAGGAACTCCTGTGCGGCAGGCTCCGGTCCGGCGGGTTTGGGGGTGCATGCCACGACGCCGCCGGCCAATGCGACGGCGGCTGCCAGGATCGGCAGGAGCCGACGCGGTGCCTGGACGAACCGGACGGACGGGACCGGGGCGCAGACGGGTCGAGTTCTCATCGCCGTCATCGTAGGACCGGTGGCACCCGGGATCGGGGAGGCGACACGGCCCGGACGGAGCGGCCCCTCAGTCCAGCAGAACCGTGCAGAAGGTCGCGACCTGCCGGAAGCCGATCCGGGCGTACGCCGCGCGAGCGCGGTGATTGAAGCTGTTGACGTACAGGCTCGGCAGCCGGCCACCGGCGGTGACGGCGGCGGCGACGAGGCCGGCGTCGCGCCTGCCGGGGTCCACCCACACGCCCTGGATCTGCCCCACAGACGAGGACTGGGAGCCGATCTCGGCCTTGAACACCACCCGGCCGTGCTCGAAGCGGGCCCATGCGCGTCCGGTGGCGATCAGGCTCTGCACCCGGCGGCGGTATCCCGCTCCGCCGTCACCCGCGCACGGATCCACACCGACCTCCTCGCGGAACATCGCGATCGCGGCCGGCATGTAGGCGTCGATCTCGTCCGGTCGCACGCGCCGCACCAGCGGGTCGGGGACGACGAGGGGTTCCCGGTCGAGCACCAGCAGCGGTTGCTCGGCCCGCACCTCGCGGGCGGGACCCCATTCCGGCTGCAGGACCTCCCACATCGGCAAGGCGAGTTCGGCACGGCCGACGAGCGACGAGCACAGGCGGGGGCCGCGGGCGGCGCGGTCCGCGAAGGCATGCAGGTCGTCGCGATCGCCGAGCAGCGGGACGAGGTTCGCCCCCGAGAAGCACAGCGACTCGTCGGGTCCGCCCCGGCTCCACATGTCACCGCCGACGGCGCGGGAGTCGAGGCCGTACTCCTCGATCCGGCCGGCCACCATGCACGCCGCCACCGGATCGCGGGCCAGCACCCGCAGCACGTGTGCGGTGTCACGGCCGCCGAGAGACCGGACTCCCAGAAGCTTGAGCACGTCCCACCACCTGTCGACTGCGGATACGCACTCAGACTGCCAGAAGCCGGGGCCGCGCGGGAGTCCTGTGCCCGCCGAACCGGTTCAGCCGACCGAGACCACCGGGTTTCCGGTGCCGGCGTCGCCTTCCATCTCCTCGGCGATGCGCATGGCCTCCTCGATGAGGGTCTCGACGATCTGGGCCTCGGGGACGGTCTTGACGACCTTGCCCTTGACGAAGATCTGGCCCTTGCCGTTGCCGGACGCGACGCCGAGGTCGGCCTCGCGTGCCTCACCGGGGCCGTTGACGACGCAGCCCATGACCGCGACGCGCAGCGGCACCTCCATGCCCTGAAGGCCTGCGGTGACCTCGTCGGCGAGGGTGTAGACGTCGACCTGCGCGCGGCCGCACGACGGGCAGGAGACGATCTCGAGCTTGCGCGGCCGCAGGTTCAGCGACTGCAGGATCTGGGTGCCGACCTTGATCTCCTCGGCGGGCGGCGCCGACAGCGACACCCGGATGGTGTCGCCGATGCCCTCGCTGAGCAGCGCACCGAACGCGACGGCCGACTTGATCGTGCCCTGGAAGGCGGGCCCTGCCTCGGTCACACCCAGATGCAGCGGGTAGTCGCACTGCGCGGCGAGCTGACGGTAGGCCTCGACCATCACGACGGGGTCGTTGTGCTTGACCGAGATCTTGAGGTCGCCGAAGCCGTGCTCCTCGAACAGGCTCGCCTCCCACAGCGCGGACTCGACGAGCGCCTCGGGCGTGGCCTTGCCGTACTTGCTCAGGATGCGCGGATCCAGCGAGCCGGCGTTGACTCCGATACGGATCGGGATGCCCGCGGCGCCGGCGGCTTTGGCGACCTCCTTCACGCGGCCGTCGAACTCCTTGATGTTGCCGGGGTTGACGCGCACGGCGGCGCAGCCGGCGTCGATGGCGGCGAAGATGTAGCGCGGCTGGAAGTGGATGTCCGCGATGACCGGGATCTGGCTCTTCTTCGCGATCGCGGCGAGCGCGTCGGCGTCCTCCTGCCGCGGGCACGCGACCCGGACGATGTCGCAACCGGACGCGGTGAGCTCCGCGATCTGCTGCAACGTCGCGTTGACGTCGTGCGTCTTGGTGGTGCACATCGACTGCACCGACACCGGGTGGTCGCTGCCCACGCCGACGTCGCCGACCATGAGCTGACGGGTCTTGCGCCGGGGCGCGAGGACGGCGGGAACTTCGGGCATGCCCAAACCGACGGGGCTGGTCACGTTTCGCCTTCTTTCGTAGCTACGCGGCAATTCTAGCGGTGTGGGTCAGAACAGCTGGATGGGGTTGACGATGTCCGCGGTGAGTGTCAACAGCATGAACGCGCCGCCGATGAGGACGAACACGTAGGTGACGGGCAGCAGCTTCGTGTAGTCGACCGGGCCGCCGACCGGCAGCCCGCGCAGCCCGCGGATCCAGTTGCGGACCTTCTCGTACACGACGACGGCGATATGGCCGCCGTCGAGCGGCAGCAGCGGGAGCAGGTTGAACATGCCCAGGAAGAAGTTCAGCTGGGCGAGCAGCAGGACGAACATCTGCCAGATGCCCCGCTCGGCGACCTGCCCACCGATGACGGAGGCACCGACCACGCTGATCGGGGTGTCGGGGTCGCGTTCGCCGCCCGTCACCGACTCCCACAGCGCCCCCACCTTGCTGGGCAGGTCGGCGAGGGCCTGCGCGGTGAGCACGAACATGTCGCCGGTGAATTGCAGCGTGCCGCCCACTGCGGTGAACGCGTTGTATTCGGTGACGGACGGCGGCGCGGCCACCCCGATGGCGCTGACGGTCTCCGAGGTGATCGCGCCCGTCTCGGGATCCTGCACCCAGCGCTGGGCGGACTGGACCGGCACCGGGATCGTCAACGTGCGACCGTCGCGCTCGACGACGAAATCCACCGTGCCGGTCGCGGCGCGGGTGACCTCGACCAGGTCCGCGAATGTCGCGACCTCGGTGCCGCCGACGGAGACGACGACGTCCCCGACTTCGAGGCCGGCGGCAGCGGCCGGACCCGGCCCGCTGCACGGCGCGAGCTCGTAGCCCCCGGATTCACCGGCCTGGGTCGGTGCGACGCACGAGAGCTCCCCGATCTCCGCCGGGGTCTCCCCCAGCCGCGGCAGACCCCACGCCACGGCGAGCCCGAAGATCAGCACCATGCCGAGGAGGAAGTTCATCGCGATGCCGCCGGACATCACCACCACGCGCTTCCATGCCTTCTGCTTGAACATGGCGCGCTCGTGCTCGTCGGGAGCCAGCTCGTCGAGCGCCGTCATGCCCGCGATGTCGCAGAAGCCGCCCGCCGGGATCGCCTTGAGGCCGTACTCGGTCTCACCGCGCCGGAACGAGTACAGCCGCGGCCCGAACCCGATGTAGTAGCGCCGCACCTTCATGCCGAGGCGCTGCGCGGTCCACATGTGCCCGGCCTCGTGCAGGGCGATGGATACGGCGATGCCGAGGGCGAACAGCACGACGCCCAGAACGAACATCATCGGTGGCCGGTCCTCCTACTTCACGAGCGCGCGGGCTCGGTCCCGAGCCCAGCCGTCGGCGGCGAGCACATCTTCCACGGTAGCGGGTGCCGCGGACCAGGCGTCGGCGTCGGCCAGCACCGCCGCCACCGTGCGCACGATCCCGGGGAACGGCAGCGCCCCCGCCAGGAAAGCCTCCGCGGCCACCTCGTTCGCGGCGTTGTACACCGCGGTCAGGCATCCGCCGCCCACCCCGGCGGCCCGGGCGAGTTCGATCGCGGGGAAGACGTCGTGATCCACGGGTTCGAACTCCCACGTCGAGGCGGTCGTGAAGTCGAGGGCCGGCGCCGCGTCCGCGATCCGGTGCGGCCAGCCCAGCGCGAGCGCGATCGGCAGCTTCATCGACGGCGGCGACGCCTGGGCCAGCGTGGACCCGTCGGTGAAGGTGACCATCGAGTGCACGATCGACTGCGGGTGCACGGTGACGTCGATCCGGTCGTAGCCGATGCCGAACAACAGGTGCGTCTCGATCAGTTCCAGGCCCTTGTTCACCAGCGTCGCCGAGTTCAGGGTGTTCATCGGGCCCATCGACCAGGTCGGGTGGGCGCCGGCCTGCTCGGGGGTGACCGACTCGAGCCGTTCGGCCGTCCAGCCGCGGAACGGACCACCCGAGGCGGTCAGCACGAGCCGGGCCACCTCGTCGGGGCTGCCGCCGCGCAGGCACTGGGCCAGCGCCGAGTGCTCCGAGTCCACCGGCACGATCTGCCCCGGGGCCGCGGCGGCGGTGACCAGTGCGCCGCCCGCGACGAGCGACTCCTTGTTGGCCAGCGCCAGGCGTGCGCCCGTCGCCAGTGCGGCCAGCGTCGGCTCCAGGCCGAGGGATCCGACGAGGGCGTTGAGCACCACGTCGGCCTCCACGTCGCGCACCAACCTCGTCACCGCCTCCGGCCCGCTGCGGACCTGCAGGCCCGGGAGGTCGAGGCGCGCGGCGGCCTGTGCGTTCGCGACGGCCACCTCGGTCACACCGGTGACGCGGATCTGTTCGGCGAGCAGATCGATGTTGCCACCACCGGCGGCGAGACCGACCACCTCGAACCGGTCGGGGTTGGCGGCGATCACCTCGAGTGCCTGGGTGCCGATGGAGCCGGTGCTGCCGAGCAGCAGGACACGGGTGCGGGAGCTGGGTTGCGAGTCGGCCACGCCGACATTGTTCCCGACCGCCCTGAGGGGAGGCTGAATCACCCGCCCGGCGCGCGGGAGCGCGCCCCCACTTCGTACGACGGGCGGTCGTATGTCACGATTGGCCCAACAGCGAAGATCTTTGCGACCAGGAGGACAAGCGGTGGCCGGTACCGAGTTGAAGACCACTGGCGTCGACACGGCCGAGGTGCCGTCGGCGGAGTGGGGCTGGAGTGGCGAGGCGCCCCGCCTGTTCCGTTTCATGGGCTGGCTCATCGCCCTGTTCCTGCTGGCGATGATCATCGGCAACCACAACGGCAACGTCGAGAACTGGTTCCTGATCGGTTTCGCCGCGCTGCTCGTCGCCATCCTGGTGCGCGACATCGTCCAGCGCCGGCGCCGCAGGTAGCCGCACGTCCCCACAGCAACACCGAAGGGTCCGCCCGGTTCGTCCCGGGCGGACCCTTCGCTTGCCGCGAGTCCGTGTTCAGTTCTCGGCGGCGAGCTGGCCGCAGGCTGCCGCGATCTCCTGGCCCCGGGTGTCCCGCACGGTGCACGAGACCCCCTGAGCCTGGACGCGACGAACGAACTCGCGCTCGACCGGCTTCGGGCTGGCGTCCCATTCGCTGCCCGGCGTCGGGTTGAGCGGGATCAGGTTCACGTGCACCAGCGGGCCGAGCGCCTTGTGCAGCTTCTTGCCCAGCATGTCCGCCCGCCACGGCTGGTCGTTGACGTCGCGGATCAGGGCGTACTCGACGGAGACACGGCGACCGGTCCGGTCGGCGTAGTAGCGCGCGGCGTCGAGCACCTCGGCGACGGGCCAGCGGTTGTTGACCGGCACCAGCGTGTCGCGCAGTTCGTCGTCCGGCGTGTGCAGCGACACGGCGAGGGTCACGTGCAGTCCCTCGTCGGCCAGCCGGCGGATCGCCGGCGCCAGACCGACGGTGGAGACGGTGACCGACCGCTGCGACAGGCCCAGTCCCTCCGGCGGCGGGGCGGTGATGCGCCGCACCGCGGCCACCACCCGCTTGTAGTTCGCCAGCGGCTCCCCCATCCCCATGAACACCACGTTGGACAGACGACCCGGTCCCCCGGCCACGTCACCGTCGCGCAGGGCCGCGGCCGCGGCGCGCACCTGATCGACGATCTCGGCGGTGGACAGGTTCCGATCCAGGCCGCCCTGGCCGGTCGCGCAGAACGGGCAGGCCATCCCGCAGCCGGCCTGGCTCGAGATGCACAGGGTGGCGCGGTCGGGGTAGCGCATGAGCACACTCTCGAGGAGGGTGCCGTCCCCGGCGCGCCACAGCGTCTTGCGGGTCTCGCCGCCGTCGCACGCCACGTGCTTGACCGGTGTCAGCAACGCGGGGAAGAACGCCGCCCCCACCTGCTCGCGCACCTTCGCCGGCAGATCCGTCATCTTCTCCGGATCGGCCTCGAGCCGCCCGTAGTAGTGCCGGGCCAGCTGATCGGCCCGGAAGGCCGGCAGGCCCAGTTCACGCACGGCCGCCCGGCGCTGCTCGGCGTCGAGGTCGGCGAGGTGACGCGGCGGCATACCGCGTTTGGGCGCGTCGAAAACCAGGGGAAGAGAGGAGGGCATAATGACCCATTATCCATTACGGCGGCGGAGCCGGTCTTCCTCGCCGAATACGGTGTGCAGCGGCAGCCGGAGCGAGATGATCGATCCATGACCGACCGCCCCGCGAATCTGCCCGATCCGGTACCGGACCTGCCCGGCGGGGATCGGCCCGACCGGCAGGGCTCGACGAAGGCCACGCCCGATTCCGACCTCCGTCCCGCGCCGGCGATTCCCCTCGACCGCAGCCGCGCGGCATCGACGTGGACCGGCCTGGTCATCGGTGTTCTGGTCCTGATCCTGCTGCTCGTGTTCATCCTGCAGAACCTCGACTCGGTCACCATGGAACTGTTCGCCTGGGAGTTCACCCTGCCGCTGGGGGTGAGCCTGCTGCTGTCGGCCATCGCGGGAGCCCTCGTCATGGCGCTGGCGGGCGGTGTGCGGATCCTGCAGATCAAGCGTGCCGCGAAGCGGCGGTGACACAGCGCCGCCCAGCGGCGGGTGACGAACACAACGCACCCAATCTCCCCAACGCGGCGACAAGAGGGCACCCTGGAGACAAGACCTTCACCCGAGGAGCCTGACGTGACCGCCCACCTGGATGCCCCCGCCTCCGCCACCGTCGCACCCGAGCTCGCCCGATCCTGGCTGCTCGTTCCGGGCACCGCCCCGGAGCGCTTCGCGGCGGCCG
>NZ_AJFC01000064.1:0-6604 GCF_000256505.1 Rhodococcus sp. P14
AGGCCGGCGTCGCGCCTGCCGGGGTCCACCCACACGCCCTGGATCTGCCCCACAGACGAGGACTGGGAGCCGATCTCGGCCTTGAACACCACCCGGCCGTGCTCGAAGCGGGCCCATGCGCGTCCGGTGGCGATCAGGCTCTGCACCCGGCGGCGGTATCCCGCTCCGCCGTCACCCGCGCACGGATCCACACCGACCTCCTCGCGGAACATCGCGATCGCGGCCGGCATGTAGGCGTCGATCTCGTCCGGTCGCACGCGCCGCACCAGCGGGTCGGGGACGACGAGGGGTTCCCGGTCGAGCACCAGCAGCGGTTGCTCGGCCCGCACCTCGCGGGCGGGACCCCATTCCGGCTGCAGGACCTCCCACATCGGCAAGGCGAGTTCGGCACGGCCGACGAGCGACGAGCACAGGCGGGGGCCGCGGGCGGCGCGGTCCGCGAAGGCATGCAGGTCGTCGCGATCGCCGAGCAGCGGGACGAGGTTCGCCCCCGAGAAGCACAGCGACTCGTCGGGTCCGCCCCGGCTCCACATGTCACCGCCGACGGCGCGGGAGTCGAGGCCGTACTCCTCGATCCGGCCGGCCACCATGCACGCCGCCACCGGATCGCGGGCCAGCACCCGCAGCACGTGTGCGGTGTCACGGCCGCCGAGAGACCGGACTCCCAGAAGCTTGAGCACGTCCCACCACCTGTCGACTGCGGATACGCACTCAGACTGCCAGAAGCCGGGGCCGCGCGGGAGTCCTGTGCCCGCCGAACCGGTTCAGCCGACCGAGACCACCGGGTTTCCGGTGCCGGCGTCGCCTTCCATCTCCTCGGCGATGCGCATGGCCTCCTCGATGAGGGTCTCGACGATCTGGGCCTCGGGGACGGTCTTGACGACCTTGCCCTTGACGAAGATCTGGCCCTTGCCGTTGCCGGACGCGACGCCGAGGTCGGCCTCGCGTGCCTCACCGGGGCCGTTGACGACGCAGCCCATGACCGCGACGCGCAGCGGCACCTCCATGCCCTGAAGGCCTGCGGTGACCTCGTCGGCGAGGGTGTAGACGTCGACCTGCGCGCGGCCGCACGACGGGCAGGAGACGATCTCGAGCTTGCGCGGCCGCAGGTTCAGCGACTGCAGGATCTGGGTGCCGACCTTGATCTCCTCGGCGGGCGGCGCCGACAGCGACACCCGGATGGTGTCGCCGATGCCCTCGCTGAGCAGCGCACCGAACGCGACGGCCGACTTGATCGTGCCCTGGAAGGCGGGCCCTGCCTCGGTCACACCCAGATGCAGCGGGTAGTCGCACTGCGCGGCGAGCTGACGGTAGGCCTCGACCATCACGACGGGGTCGTTGTGCTTGACCGAGATCTTGAGGTCGCCGAAGCCGTGCTCCTCGAACAGGCTCGCCTCCCACAGCGCGGACTCGACGAGCGCCTCGGGCGTGGCCTTGCCGTACTTGCTCAGGATGCGCGGATCCAGCGAGCCGGCGTTGACTCCGATACGGATCGGGATGCCCGCGGCGCCGGCGGCTTTGGCGACCTCCTTCACGCGGCCGTCGAACTCCTTGATGTTGCCGGGGTTGACGCGCACGGCGGCGCAGCCGGCGTCGATGGCGGCGAAGATGTAGCGCGGCTGGAAGTGGATGTCCGCGATGACCGGGATCTGGCTCTTCTTCGCGATCGCGGCGAGCGCGTCGGCGTCCTCCTGCCGCGGGCACGCGACCCGGACGATGTCGCAACCGGACGCGGTGAGCTCCGCGATCTGCTGCAACGTCGCGTTGACGTCGTGCGTCTTGGTGGTGCACATCGACTGCACCGACACCGGGTGGTCGCTGCCCACGCCGACGTCGCCGACCATGAGCTGACGGGTCTTGCGCCGGGGCGCGAGGACGGCGGGAACTTCGGGCATGCCCAAACCGACGGGGCTGGTCACGTTTCGCCTTCTTTCGTAGCTACGCGGCAATTCTAGCGGTGTGGGTCAGAACAGCTGGATGGGGTTGACGATGTCCGCGGTGAGTGTCAACAGCATGAACGCGCCGCCGATGAGGACGAACACGTAGGTGACGGGCAGCAGCTTCGTGTAGTCGACCGGGCCGCCGACCGGCAGCCCGCGCAGCCCGCGGATCCAGTTGCGGACCTTCTCGTACACGACGACGGCGATATGGCCGCCGTCGAGCGGCAGCAGCGGGAGCAGGTTGAACATGCCCAGGAAGAAGTTCAGCTGGGCGAGCAGCAGGACGAACATCTGCCAGATGCCCCGCTCGGCGACCTGCCCACCGATGACGGAGGCACCGACCACGCTGATCGGGGTGTCGGGGTCGCGTTCGCCGCCCGTCACCGACTCCCACAGCGCCCCCACCTTGCTGGGCAGGTCGGCGAGGGCCTGCGCGGTGAGCACGAACATGTCGCCGGTGAATTGCAGCGTGCCGCCCACTGCGGTGAACGCGTTGTATTCGGTGACGGACGGCGGCGCGGCCACCCCGATGGCGCTGACGGTCTCCGAGGTGATCGCGCCCGTCTCGGGATCCTGCACCCAGCGCTGGGCGGACTGGACCGGCACCGGGATCGTCAACGTGCGACCGTCGCGCTCGACGACGAAATCCACCGTGCCGGTCGCGGCGCGGGTGACCTCGACCAGGTCCGCGAATGTCGCGACCTCGGTGCCGCCGACGGAGACGACGACGTCCCCGACTTCGAGGCCGGCGGCAGCGGCCGGACCCGGCCCGCTGCACGGCGCGAGCTCGTAGCCCCCGGATTCACCGGCCTGGGTCGGTGCGACGCACGAGAGCTCCCCGATCTCCGCCGGGGTCTCCCCCAGCCGCGGCAGACCCCACGCCACGGCGAGCCCGAAGATCAGCACCATGCCGAGGAGGAAGTTCATCGCGATGCCGCCGGACATCACCACCACGCGCTTCCATGCCTTCTGCTTGAACATGGCGCGCTCGTGCTCGTCGGGAGCCAGCTCGTCGAGCGCCGTCATGCCCGCGATGTCGCAGAAGCCGCCCGCCGGGATCGCCTTGAGGCCGTACTCGGTCTCACCGCGCCGGAACGAGTACAGCCGCGGCCCGAACCCGATGTAGTAGCGCCGCACCTTCATGCCGAGGCGCTGCGCGGTCCACATGTGCCCGGCCTCGTGCAGGGCGATGGATACGGCGATGCCGAGGGCGAACAGCACGACGCCCAGAACGAACATCATCGGTGGCCGGTCCTCCTACTTCACGAGCGCGCGGGCTCGGTCCCGAGCCCAGCCGTCGGCGGCGAGCACATCTTCCACGGTAGCGGGTGCCGCGGACCAGGCGTCGGCGTCGGCCAGCACCGCCGCCACCGTGCGCACGATCCCGGGGAACGGCAGCGCCCCCGCCAGGAAAGCCTCCGCGGCCACCTCGTTCGCGGCGTTGTACACCGCGGTCAGGCATCCGCCGCCCACCCCGGCGGCCCGGGCGAGTTCGATCGCGGGGAAGACGTCGTGATCCACGGGTTCGAACTCCCACGTCGAGGCGGTCGTGAAGTCGAGGGCCGGCGCCGCGTCCGCGATCCGGTGCGGCCAGCCCAGCGCGAGCGCGATCGGCAGCTTCATCGACGGCGGCGACGCCTGGGCCAGCGTGGACCCGTCGGTGAAGGTGACCATCGAGTGCACGATCGACTGCGGGTGCACGGTGACGTCGATCCGGTCGTAGCCGATGCCGAACAACAGGTGCGTCTCGATCAGTTCCAGGCCCTTGTTCACCAGCGTCGCCGAGTTCAGGGTGTTCATCGGGCCCATCGACCAGGTCGGGTGGGCGCCGGCCTGCTCGGGGGTGACCGACTCGAGCCGTTCGGCCGTCCAGCCGCGGAACGGACCACCCGAGGCGGTCAGCACGAGCCGGGCCACCTCGTCGGGGCTGCCGCCGCGCAGGCACTGGGCCAGCGCCGAGTGCTCCGAGTCCACCGGCACGATCTGCCCCGGGGCCGCGGCGGCGGTGACCAGTGCGCCGCCCGCGACGAGCGACTCCTTGTTGGCCAGCGCCAGGCGTGCGCCCGTCGCCAGTGCGGCCAGCGTCGGCTCCAGGCCGAGGGATCCGACGAGGGCGTTGAGCACCACGTCGGCCTCCACGTCGCGCACCAACCTCGTCACCGCCTCCGGCCCGCTGCGGACCTGCAGGCCCGGGAGGTCGAGGCGCGCGGCGGCCTGTGCGTTCGCGACGGCCACCTCGGTCACACCGGTGACGCGGATCTGTTCGGCGAGCAGATCGATGTTGCCACCACCGGCGGCGAGACCGACCACCTCGAACCGGTCGGGGTTGGCGGCGATCACCTCGAGTGCCTGGGTGCCGATGGAGCCGGTGCTGCCGAGCAGCAGGACACGGGTGCGGGAGCTGGGTTGCGAGTCGGCCACGCCGACATTGTTCCCGACCGCCCTGAGGGGAGGCTGAATCACCCGCCCGGCGCGCGGGAGCGCGCCCCCACTTCGTACGACGGGCGGTCGTATGTCACGATTGGCCCAACAGCGAAGATCTTTGCGACCAGGAGGACAAGCGGTGGCCGGTACCGAGTTGAAGACCACTGGCGTCGACACGGCCGAGGTGCCGTCGGCGGAGTGGGGCTGGAGTGGCGAGGCGCCCCGCCTGTTCCGTTTCATGGGCTGGCTCATCGCCCTGTTCCTGCTGGCGATGATCATCGGCAACCACAACGGCAACGTCGAGAACTGGTTCCTGATCGGTTTCGCCGCGCTGCTCGTCGCCATCCTGGTGCGCGACATCGTCCAGCGCCGGCGCCGCAGGTAGCCGCACGTCCCCACAGCAACACCGAAGGGTCCGCCCGGTTCGTCCCGGGCGGACCCTTCGCTTGCCGCGAGTCCGTGTTCAGTTCTCGGCGGCGAGCTGGCCGCAGGCTGCCGCGATCTCCTGGCCCCGGGTGTCCCGCACGGTGCACGAGACCCCCTGAGCCTGGACGCGACGAACGAACTCGCGCTCGACCGGCTTCGGGCTGGCGTCCCATTCGCTGCCCGGCGTCGGGTTGAGCGGGATCAGGTTCACGTGCACCAGCGGGCCGAGCGCCTTGTGCAGCTTCTTGCCCAGCATGTCCGCCCGCCACGGCTGGTCGTTGACGTCGCGGATCAGGGCGTACTCGACGGAGACACGGCGACCGGTCCGGTCGGCGTAGTAGCGCGCGGCGTCGAGCACCTCGGCGACGGGCCAGCGGTTGTTGACCGGCACCAGCGTGTCGCGCAGTTCGTCGTCCGGCGTGTGCAGCGACACGGCGAGGGTCACGTGCAGTCCCTCGTCGGCCAGCCGGCGGATCGCCGGCGCCAGACCGACGGTGGAGACGGTGACCGACCGCTGCGACAGGCCCAGTCCCTCCGGCGGCGGGGCGGTGATGCGCCGCACCGCGGCCACCACCCGCTTGTAGTTCGCCAGCGGCTCCCCCATCCCCATGAACACCACGTTGGACAGACGACCCGGTCCCCCGGCCACGTCACCGTCGCGCAGGGCCGCGGCCGCGGCGCGCACCTGATCGACGATCTCGGCGGTGGACAGGTTCCGATCCAGGCCGCCCTGGCCGGTCGCGCAGAACGGGCAGGCCATCCCGCAGCCGGCCTGGCTCGAGATGCACAGGGTGGCGCGGTCGGGGTAGCGCATGAGCACACTCTCGAGGAGGGTGCCGTCCCCGGCGCGCCACAGCGTCTTGCGGGTCTCGCCGCCGTCGCACGCCACGTGCTTGACCGGTGTCAGCAACGCGGGGAAGAACGCCGCCCCCACCTGCTCGCGCACCTTCGCCGGCAGATCCGTCATCTTCTCCGGATCGGCCTCGAGCCGCCCGTAGTAGTGCCGGGCCAGCTGATCGGCCCGGAAGGCCGGCAGGCCCAGTTCACGCACGGCCGCCCGGCGCTGCTCGGCGTCGAGGTCGGCGAGGTGACGCGGCGGCATACCGCGTTTGGGCGCGTCGAAAACCAGGGGAAGAGAGGAGGGCATAATGACCCATTATCCATTACGGCGGCGGAGCCGGTCTTCCTCGCCGAATACGGTGTGCAGCGGCAGCCGGAGCGAGATGATCGATCCATGACCGACCGCCCCGCGAATCTGCCCGATCCGGTACCGGACCTGCCCGGCGGGGATCGGCCCGACCGGCAGGGCTCGACGAAGGCCACGCCCGATTCCGACCTCCGTCCCGCGCCGGCGATTCCCCTCGACCGCAGCCGCGCGGCATCGACGTGGACCGGCCTGGTCATCGGTGTTCTGGTCCTGATCCTGCTGCTCGTGTTCATCCTGCAGAACCTCGACTCGGTCACCATGGAACTGTTCGCCTGGGAGTTCACCCTGCCGCTGGGGGTGAGCCTGCTGCTGTCGGCCATCGCGGGAGCCCTCGTCATGGCGCTGGCGGGCGGTGTGCGGATCCTGCAGATCAAGCGTGCCGCGAAGCGGCGGTGACACAGCGCCGCCCAGCGGCGGGTGACGAACACAACGCACCCAATCTCCCCAACGCGGCGACAAGAGGGCACCCTGGAGACAAGACCTTCACCCGAGGAGCCTGACGTGACCGCCCACCTGGATGCCCCCGCCTCCGCCACCGTCGCACCCGAGCTCGCCCGATCCTGGCTGCTCGTTCCGGGCACCGCCCCGGAGCGCTTCGCGGCGGCCG